>JBAXCN010000100.1:0-9467 GCA_037141455.1 Bacteroidota bacterium | reverse complement strand
TCTAAAGGCACATTAAAATCAACACGTACAAGTGCTTTTTTACCATTAAAATTTATTGAATCAACTGTCTTCATAAGCTATATATTTTAAGTTTCAAAAATAGGGTTTATAGAAAATAAAACTAACGACTAAAATCAGTAAATGTCATTTTAAATTACATATTTTATGATTTCAATTATTTCGAAGCAAAAGCATTAGCATATCATCATTAACCTAATTTCACCTTTATTTTCCTTTGGCGCTCTATGAACACAAGGTGGCACTTTGCTTTCAGGATGGTCAATTGCCAATCGCCATAAATTTCCAATGCCTAAGCCAATAGGTTGTGCATTTGGTTTTGCTTGGTAATGCAAATCAAAAAAATGCTCACTTAAAAATGCTTCAAATCCTTCCTCTGTGCCTCCATACAGTTTTTTTAGTTCATTTCTAATTTCGGGAACAAGCACTTTTTGTTGCACTTGTTCATTAGGTAATATTTGGCTAGGCTCACCAAAGTAGGTGCACAAAAACGTATCTGTTGCTATGGGTGAACGATCAACGTGAAATGAATAAACATCGGTTGGGAAAAATGGGAAAGCATCATCTCTATCATAATATTTAATGAGATTAAGTGTTGGCAATGCACCATGGGCCTTAAGCAAAGTTAAATCGTTTATAATAGTTTGGCGAGCAAGCTGCCCTTGTTCACTTAATATAAGTTCATTTAAATCGGATTCATCGATAGCTACTATATTATCTTTAAAAACTATTTTATTTACAATTTCAGAAAAATCTCCAATTAAATTTCGTTTCCAACAATTAGCATTGATGTTACCGTAAAAAGGCGAAGCAACAAGGTCTTCAAAATTAGTAACACAATGAATTTGATGGAAGGACTGAGATAAATTGAACATATTGATTTAAAATAAATGATGAAACGAAAGTAAAAAAATTGAATTGTATTCAATGTTTTACCAATTAGTGCGCGTTACTTGGTTTTTCTTTTGTTGCCACCAAACATAAAAATCAAAAAGTAATAGGATAATAATTGACGCTAGACCAACCCAATAACCCCAAAGTTTTTCGCCCCAAACATTAAATGGTGCAGCGTTGTATAAAAATAAAGCAGCTATTATTTCTAAAAACAGAATGGTTTTAAGTACCGTTTTTTCTAAAAACTTAACTAAGAAACCAACTACTAAAAATAACATGCTTAAAAAGGTTCCAAATATAAACATCAATGGAATTAAATTAATTGCTGTTCCTAAACCTGTAAAAACATTTTGCTCAGGATTTAGCAATGGTTTAAGAATTGGAAACTTTTTTATAATAGTTAATGAAAGGTTTTGATCATCGTTCAAATAATTAAATGCTTCATTGTTTTTTGCAATAGTATCAATAGGCATTGAAACAGTTGCACTATATTCACTATTACCAATGTTTGCTTGAAAAGTATCAGGTTCAAAACTCATCAACGAATCCATTCCACTAGTGGCTTTAGCTATAGAATCAGCTTGAAGTTGTGCTTCTTGTTTTGCCTTTTCTTCTGCACTTGGTCCACCACAACCACTATAAAAAAAAGGAAGAAAAAAGGTACTTAAAACTAAAACGTGTAATAAACGAGAGTATTTTATCATCATGGTAAAAGAATATTGTTAAACATTATTTATGCTTTTGTCACTCCGCAATCAACACTCCGAACTCCGCATTACATTTAAATGCTTCCATTCCATTTTCTAATAAACCACTCTATACTAAAAAGTAATAGTATGAAAAAGAAAATCCATTTGTTATTTATGAATTCATCTAACTTGGTGTTTTTATAACTAATTGCTTGAATATTTTCGTTGGCAACAATGTTATCTGATATTTTATTTAAATCAACATAGTTATAAAATTTCCCATTTGTTTCTGCTGAAAGTGTATTTAGTAATTGAAAATCGGCACGGGTTTGAGTTAACTCAGCTTGTAAAGCTTGCACTATAAAATTGCCTGTTTTATTTTCTTTTTGATTGGTTGCTTTTGCTACATAAGTATAGTTACCAATGGGTAGTTGACCTAAATTAGCTGTATATGCTTTTTCAGTTTTACTAAAATTGTAATTAAACTGTTTGCCTTGTGCATTTTTAATTATTAAATCAATATCATCGTTGTTTTGTGCTTCAAAACTTTGATTAAAAATTTGTGCATTAAAAAACACATTTTCACCCTCATCAAATTTTTGTTTTGATGGTTTCACTTTAAACAAACTTTTGTCGGCTTTTAAAGCAATTGATTGAATAATTTTTGCAATAAAATCGTTAGTTATTTGTTGTTGATTATTTTTTTCAAAATCAAATAAACGCCATTTCCAAAAACCTTCTCCAGTTAAAAAAGCCAAGTTATTAGCATTATCAATACTTAACAAAGGTTCATCGGTAAGTATATAACCAATTTGTTGCTTTAAAACTATTTGCGATTGCGCGTTTAAACTGTATTTGCCATAAGCAATTTGTAAGGGAGGAAACTCAGTAATTTGTTTTGCCGATGTTTCATCAAAAAATATTGCATTGTTTGATGCATTAAAACCAGCAGTTGCTGAAGTAGAACTTATTTGAGGTGCTGTAAATTGCAAACTATTTTGTAACTGATTTAACTGACTAAAACCCGTTCTATTAGTCAGTACAAAAAAACAAGGTATTTTACTTTCAATCATGTATTTTACAATAGGCATTGCCTCTCCCCTATTTCCTGGTAACTGATGGGCTATTACTACATCATATTTTTTTATTAAATCGTTGGTAACATCATTAAACAAAACAATGTTCGATTCATAATTTAAATTTTGATTAATAGCTTGTTTTATTGCGCTTAAATCAGGGTGTGGACTTAATCCCACTATTAATATTTTTTGTTTTGACTTTATTACATCAACAAAAAAATCGTATTGATTATTAACATAACTGATTTCATTTTTTTGCTTAGTAATTTTAACAGTAAAATGCTGTGAGCCTTCTTTATTTGCTGGTAATTTAAGCTTAAAAGTTTTAAAAAAAGAGACTTCGTTTATCGTAAACTTTTCTAAAAAAAGAACTTGTCCATTTAGGCTAATTTCTATTTGGCTAGGCTGATTTAAAAAATCAAAAGCTGCAATATCAATTTCAGCTTCAAACTCATTTCCGGCAAAAACAATTTGATTGTATCTAACATTCTTAATTAGCGCATCTCGTTGCTGATTACTATCGCCTAAAGCTATGGTGTAAAAAGGTACTTTTAATTTTTTTGCCAAATCAATAGGTCCGTTTCCTTTGGTAAAAATACCATCAGTTGCAAAAATTACAGCACCCAAGTTTTGATTGCTATAGTTGTTTTCAATTTCATTTAAAACAGCATCAAAATTGGTCTGTTTTTGTTTAAAATTTAATACGGAATCGTTTTGAATGATTGACCCAAAATTTAATTTTTTAACATCATAGTCGTCATTTAATTTAGTAGCTAATTCGTTCAGTTTATTTTGCAAATTTGCTTTGTATTCACTTCCGTATTTATTAGTTATTATCGATTGGCTATTATCGGCAGCTATAATAACTATGGGCTTTTTTATTTGCTTGTTTATATTTTTAAAAATAATTCCTAAAAGTAAAAATAGTAAAACAAAAACGCTTAAAAAACGCAATGCATTTAAACTTCTTTTTATCCATTTATTTTCAATATTTAATGGATTTTTGAAATACAAAAACCACGATATGCCGGCTGCTAAGGCGAGGCATAAAGGTAAAAACCAAATAGAATATTCTGTACTTAAATTGAACAATGTATTTTTGAGTTAATTTTACGTCTTTGCAAATGATAATTCTTTAAAAATCAATTTGAAATGATAAGTGATGCCTGTATTAAAAAAAACTGAACCACATAGAAACATAGAAATCATAGCTTTATACTATGTAACCTATGTATCTATGTGGTTTTAAATTGCATAAAAATAATTTGTTATGTTTTATTTTAAAAGAAGTTACATCACCATTCCACCACAAACATTAATAGTTTGACCTGTAATGTATGCTGATAAATTGCTTGCTAAAAATGCCACACAATTGGCTACATCTTCAGTTGTTCCGCCTCGTTTTAAAGGTATTCCTTTAATCCATTCTCCTTTTATTTCTGCATTTAAGGCATCGGTCATTTCGGTTTCAATAAAGCCCGGAGCAATGGCATTGCAACGAATATTGCGGCTCCCTAATTCTTTTGAAACCGACTTTGTAAGTCCAATCATACCTGCTTTTGATGCTGAATAATTTGCTTGGCCTGCATTGCCTGTAATTCCTACTACCGAAGTAATATTGATAATTGAACCTTGTTTGGCTTTCATCATATATTTGGTAGCAGCTTTGGTCATATTAAATGCCGATTTTAAGTTGGTATCCAATACTTCATCCCATTGTGCTTCGCTCATTCGCATCAATAAATTATCGCGAGTTATGCCAGCATTGTTTACTAAAACATCAATTTTACCAAACTCTTTAATTACTTCATCTACTAAAGTTTCACTTGCCGCAAAATCGGCTGCGTTGCTCTGGTAACCCTTGGCTTTTATTCCTAAAGCGTTCAATTCAGCCTCAAATGCATTTGCCTTTTCAACCGAACTGGCATAAGTAAAAGCAATGTCTGCACCTAAATTTGCTAAATAAAGTGCAATTCCTTTGCCAATTCCTCTGCTTGCACCGGTAATTAATATTGTTTTGTTTTGTAATGTTAACATATAACTGGTATAATAATTTATTGGCAAATATATCAAACAGAAATTTATATTTTAGTTGTTTGTTAAATTAAAAGGATTTTTAATAAATAATAATTATTTTTGTTCATATAGTTTAATAAGACCAAAATGGAAATCATTATTAATACCGAAAATCAGATACTTTATAAATCACTACTTAGTTTGTTAAAAACTATGGGGATTAAAGTTAAAACTGAGCCAAAAGAAATTACTTCAAATAAAAAAAATTATCCACTTCAAGGAACTCTTTTAAAGTACGAAAAGCCATTTGAAGAAGTTTCTGATATAAATGATTGGAATGTTTTAAAATGATTTTAATTGATACTCATATTTTTATATGGTTTGCTTCCAATAGCATTGATTTAAAACCAAAGTTTAGATTAATTCTTGAGGAGAATAGAGAAATTTACATTAGCATAATTAGTTGTTGGGAAATTGCAAAATTAGTAGAATATGAACGATTAAAGTTCACTTTACCTATTTCGGAATGGATGAACATAGCTTTGGAATCAACAAATATTAAAATTTTGCCTTTAGATTTACCCATTATTTTAGATTCAACAAATTTACCAGGTAATTTTCATAAAGACCCTGCAGACCAATTGATAGTTGCTACTTCTCGCACACTGGATATTAAATTATTAAGTGACGATGAGAAAATTAAAAATTATAAATATGTAAACTTGATACTTTAAAATAATTTCAGTTCCCCCTTTCCGTTTTATTCCTATAATTTTTTTTGAACGGTTCATTTTCTTGTTCAATGTTATTTATATTGCTGCCATGATTTATTTAAAAAATATTTTACAAATACTTAAAAAATATAAACTGATTGTAGTTTTTGCAATTATTGGTTTAGTGTCATTTAAAGCTACTGACACTTACTTTGAAATATCTAAAAATATGGATTTATTTTCATCGGTTTTCAAAGAAATTAATACTTATTATGTTGATGAAATTGACGCTGGTAAACTTACTAAAACTGCCATAGATGAAATGCTAAATACGCTAGATCCTTACACCAATTACATAAGTGAAGCAGAAGCAGAGGATTTTAGATTTCAAATGACTGGTCAGTATGGTGGAGTGGGTGCTCAAATAGGTACTAAAGGCGATTATGTAGTAATTACCGATCCTTACGAAGGTTATCCTGCACAAAAAGAAGGATTATTACCCGGAGATTTAATTATAGAAATAGAAGGAAAAAGCAGTAAAGGAAAAACTACTAGCGAAGTAAGTAAATTACTTAAAGGACAAGCTGGTAGCAAAGTAAACATTACTATAAAACGCAATGAAACTGAAATAAAAAAATCGTTGACGCGTGAGGAAATTAAAGTAAAAAATGTTCCTTATTTTGGTATGATAAATAACGAAACAGGAATTATAAAATTAACAGGTTTTACTAATGATGCAGGTAAAGAAGTTAGAGATGCATTAATGGAGTTAAAGAAAAATACTTTATTAAAAAATGTAATATTAGATGTAAGAGGAAACCCAGGAGGATTGTTACATGAAGCTGTAAATATTGTTAATATATTTGTTCCTCAAGGCATTGATGTGGTAATGACTAAAGGTAAAGTAAAAGAATGGGAAAAAACATACAGAACTTTAAACCCTAGTACTGATGAAACCATTCCTTTAGTAGTTTTAACCAATCGTGGTTCTGCATCTGCATCAGAAATAGTAAGTGGCAGTATACAAGACTTAGATAGAGGAATTGTAATCGGTCAAAAAACATTTGGAAAAGGTCTTGTTCAATCAACAAGAGCATTAAATTACAATGCACAAGTTAAAATAACTACAGCAAAATATTACACACCAAGTGGAAGATGTATTCAAGCATTAGATTATTCGCACAGAAATGAAGATGGTAGCGTAGGTTCTGTGGCTGATAGTTTGAAGAAAGCTTTTAAAACCAAAATTGGAAGAAAAGTATTTGATGGTGGAGGTGTTGATCCGGATATAAAAGTGGAAACCAAAGCCCTTTCAAAATTATCAGAAAGCTTAATTACTAAACAACTTATTTTTGATTTTGCTACATTTTACAGAAACAAAAATAGCAGTATTGGTGATGCAAAAACTTTTAAATTAAACGAAAATGATTTTAAGGAATTTAAAACTTTTATAGCCAACAAAGATTACGAGTACAATACAGCTACTGAAACAGCTTTGTTAGAAGTAAAAAAGAAAGCCGAAGAGGAAAAGTATTTTGATGCAATAAAAAATCAATACGATGCTTTAAAACTGAGCATGAAACACGATAAAGATGCTGACATTGAAAAAAATAAAGCAGAAATTATTGATTTATTAGAGGAAGAAATTGTGCGTAGGTATTATTTTCAAAAAGGTAGAATTGAAGCTGGTTTCGACAACGATTTAGAAGTGCAAGCAGCATTAAAAATATTTGCTAATAAAGCAGAATATACAAAAATTTTAACAATAATTAAGTAACTAATTTTTATAATAAATGCTCTCCATTACCGAATTTATAGTTTTAATTTTTTTTGGTTCATTGGGGGGTTTTCTCTCTGGTTTTTTAGGGGTAGGTGGTGGTATTATTTACGTTCCTATTTTAGATTATTTTCTTATAAAATATTTCCACGATTCAGAATTAGTAAAGGCTGTTTTAGCCAATTCACTTTTTATTATTTTATTTTCATCGGCAGTTGCAAGTTACAAGCAGTACAAATTAGGAAATTTATTTATTAAGGAAATTTTACAAACAATGGTTCCTGGTGTTTTAAGTGTTATTGTTTTTCATTACTTAATAAACAATGGAAATTGGTATAGCCGTTCGGTGTTTTTATACTTTTTTTTATCCATGCTTATTTTTGTTGTTTTTAAAATGTTTTTTTCAAAACACAAAACTGTAGATGCAAAAAATACCAAAAACGAAAATTATAAATTCAATTTAACAGGTGCATTTACAGGAATTGTTACTGCTATGTCGGGTTTAGGTGGTGGTGTAATTATGACTCCCATTTTTACCGAATGGTTAAAAATTGATATTAAAAAAGCTAGCGCCATATCTACGGGAGTTATTTTTTGCTTTGCATTAGTAGTAGGTATTTTAAATATTAACTCAAAACCTCAAAATAGTATTAGTCAGTTCCAAATAGGTTATATAATTTTACCAATTGCTTTTCCATTAATTATTGGAACATTTTTATTTGCACAATTGGGTGTAAAAACTGCTTTAAAAACAAATTCGAAAATTATTAAACTTGTTTTTGCTAGTTTTGCCTCAATTATTTTACTAAAAGTTATTTATGAAATACTTATTATCAATTCTGTTATTTAGTTGTAGTGGTCAACTATTCTCTCAAAAATTAATTAAAACTGACGAAGAAATAATCAATTCGTTGGAACAAAACTTAAGCTACTTAGCCAGCGATAGATTGGAAGGAAGATTAATGGGAAGCCGAGGCGAAAAAATGGCTTACGAGTTTATTATCGATAATTTTCAATCGTTGGGATTAAGCCCAAAAGGTAACAATGGCAGCTATTTACAGGAGTTTGCACTCAATAAACTCTCTTTTAATAAAGTAAATTTTACCATTAATAAAAAAAGTTTTGAGTTAAACTTAGTTGGTATAAATCCAACAAATTATTATCCTTTAAGTGGCTGTAATGTTGGTGATTATAAAGGTAGAACAGTATGGTTAGGTGCAGGAAATGAAACTGATTATTTAAATAAAAAAAATTTAGATGATAAAATATTAGTATTTAAATTAGCCGAAAAAGAAAATCCAAACAACAAAATAAGTATAGAAACAAAAATAGATACTGCCATAGCTTTGGGTGCAAAAGGAGTTATAATAATTAATCAAAATCCAGATGCTTTAGAACCCGATTTTAAACCATTTTTTAAAGCCAATTTTTATAAAATTCCAGTATATTTTCTTTCTCATTTAAATAAAATTGATACTTTAAACTTCGATAATGCTTCGGTTACTTTAAATATAGATACCATTACCAGAACTTTAACCGGACATAATGTATTGGCTTATTTAAACAATAAAGCTACTAACACAGTTGTTATTGGTGCTCATTACGATCATTTAGGTTACAATGAATTAGGAGGATCAACATACAGAAAAACCGAAAACGAAAAACCACAAATACACAATGGAGCTGATGACAATGCAAGCGGAACTGCAGCATTAATTGAATTGGCTGAAGTAATTAAAAAAGCACATTTAAGTAAATACAATTATTTGTTTATAGCTTTTAGTGGCGAAGAAGAAGGTTTATTGGGCTCAAATTATTTTTGTAAACACCCAACCATAGACACCACCAAAATTAACTACATGATTAATATGGATATGCTTGGCAGACTTGATACTGTAAAACAAACTTTTGCCATTGATGGTGTAGGTACTTCACCAAGTTGGAACACTGCTTTGGCTAATATTAATATTGAAGGCATAAAACCTAAAACTTCCGAAAGTGGTGTGGGTGCTAGCGATCATACTTCATTTTATAATATTGGAATTCCTGTTTTGCATTTTTTTACTGGCACTCATTACGATTACCACAAACCAAGCGATGACGATAATTTAATAAACTACAAAGGAGAATTAGCTGTTTTGAAATACATTTATAATTTAATATACAATTTAGATCAAGAGCCTAAGTTGGTTTTTACCAAAACAAAAGATACACATTCATCAACCGGAAGTACCAGTTTTAAAGTAACTTTAGGTATTATGCCCGATTATTTGCACGAAGG
>JBAXCN010000099.1:0-9561 GCA_037141455.1 Bacteroidota bacterium | reverse complement strand
CAAATTTAATTTCTAAATCAGTTTGCGAATAATATACACACCTCAAATGGCCCTCCATTGAAACGAGTGCTTATTGAATCTAACTTAACCACAAACTTATTCATCATACAAAATTATGTGGAGCCGGAGAAAGTCCTTAGTCGCTCAGCCTTGCCCTATCTTCAGACTAAGGACAGTAGGGGTTATTATACAACAATCGGATAATTTTATTACAAATTTTAAAAGAATTTTTGTTTACTATCGTAGATATTTTCGTTTGCTGTTTTTAAAATTTAAGGTAACAAGTATTATTGGCATTGACCCAAATGGTTTAATTTTAGCAAAAAAATTTCAAGTTAATTTCTACCCCAACATACCAATAGATTATTTTTCCTTCGAGATATTTTTCAAAAATGAGTTTCCTAATAAAGAACTAGAAATTTCAGCATGTAGCTCAATAAGAAATTTAATTATTCAAGATAAAACAAGAGAAAGTATTCTTAAAAAAGAAAACTTAATATCAGAGAGTGTCAAATCTGTTTACATCCCTGTAGCGCCAGTAATTATTGAAAAAAATGCAAGTTTGATTGTGGAAAATTTTCGAGAAATCCATTCGATAGATTCTAATAAAAAACTCATTATTAGTTTTGGGTCAATTGAAATATTTTCAGGTGCGGAGTTAATTTTAGAAGTATTGGAAAACAAAATTTTACCCCCTAATTTTGTATTTGTAATACATAGCAGATACCCTTTGAAAGAAGAAAACGAAGTGCAAGCTAAATTAATTTCATACAGCAATAAAAATGATAACTTAATATTATCCACTCAGTATATTAACTCTTTTAATGATGCTTTAATTTTTTTAAAACAATTTGATTTTGGTTTGGCTCTTTATAAACCTACCAAAAAGATTTATGAGGGCGATAATATTTATCATATTGGTTTGGCATCTGGTAAATTTTCTATGTATTTAAATGCGAATTTGCCAACTTTTGTATCTAACTTACCAACTTATGCTAACTATTTGAAAAAATACAAATTTGGCTTTTTAATATCGGAAGCCAATGATTTTAAAAACATTAATATTACTGATGATGAGTATAATGTTTTAAAGTTGAACTGCAGAAACTTTTATATGAAAGAAATTGAGCCAGAAAATAGAATTGTTGAATACTTAAAAAGTATAAATGAGTGTTAATTATGTTTTGAATGTTTCATTTTTTACATCACTCCTCTTTTAATATTTGAATTTCCAACTTAACTGGTATCCAGTAATAAAAAAGGTCATTTAGTATAGAACTTCAAATTTGTAGCTTTTTAAGACTACTTATTACTGTTCTTTCTTAACGACCTTTTTTATTACATGGATACTAAATAGCACTAAGCCAAACCTCAAATTCTAAGGCTTCAGCTCAGCCAAGGCAGAGAGCTAAATAGGGGTGGTTAATTAAACTCTTACTCCTATTACACAAACATCATCAACTTGTTCATTGCTGCCACGCCAATGTTCAAAGGTGGTATCAATAATTTGATTTTGTTCCTGCATAGATTTTTCAGCCACCGAAATAAAAAGCTCTTTGAGTTTTGATACCATAAACTTTTTACCTTTTTCACCACCAAATTGGTCTTGATATCCATCTGTAAAAATGTAAATAGCATCTCCATTTAATAAGTTAATTTGATGAGTTGTGAAGTTGGTTTTAATTTCTGTATTACCGATAGGTTGCTTATTTGCTTTTATCTCTTCAATAGTTTTAGTACCTTTTCTTATTATCCACAAAGGATTATTTGCTCCAGACCACTCCAAACTTAAAGTGGTAATATTTAATGCAAACAATGATACATCCATCCCGTCTTTTCTTTCTTTTTCGCTTTTAATAAATGTTTCAATCACTATTTCTCTAACCTTATCTAAAATTAATCCAGGTGTGGTAGTTCCAAATTCATTAACTACTCTATTAAGTGCATTGCTGCATACCATACTTACCATTGCACCTGGAACACCATGCCCTGTACAATCAGCTGCGGCCATTAAGATAACATTCTCTCCACCTAAATTTGCATTTTCAAACCAATAAAAATCACCTGCAACAATATCTTTTGGTTTATAAAGTATGAAACTTTCAGGCAGGTGTTTTTTTATTAAATGAAGTGGTGGTAAAGTGGCATCTTGCAAACCTTTTGCATAGGTTATTGATTCTGTAATCTCCTTATTTTTATGCTCCACTTTTAACTTTTGTTGAACAACTTCTAAGGTTCTTTCTTCTACTGTTTGTTCCAACCTATGCTTATCTTCTTTCAACTTTTTTTCTCTTACTTTTACAAAAACATAAAATGAAATGGTAATAAATAATATAACCAAACCATAAAACATTTTGGTTTGATACCAAGGAGGAAGAATAACAAATGAAAACGCTGAAGTATTGGATTTTTCTCCGTTCGCATCAATTGCCACAACTTTAAACGTATAATTTCCTGGAGCAATTCCTGAAAAATTGACAAATGATGAATTACTTAATGGTGACCACACTTTATCTTGACCAACTAAGATATAACTGTATTTAATTTTTTTTGGATTTTTAAATGAAATGCCTTTAAAGTTGAATGACAATTGATTTTCTTCATAAGACAAACTTAAATTAACTGGTAAACCAAACCATTTAGTTAATGAATCTGCCTTTGTTAACCAATCAACATCTTTATAAAAAAGTTGAACTGAGGTAATGTTAAGTAATGGTTTTACTTTTTTATTTTCAGTAACTATTGGTTTATACTTTGTTAAACCATTATAAGTGCCAAACCAAATGTTGTTATGATTGTCCCTGCAAATAGCTCCTACGCTGCACTGTTCGCCAATAAAACCATCAGAACTATCAAAAATTTTATAAGATAATATTTTGTCATCATTATTTAACTTTAGAGATAAAAAACCTTTGTTTGTTCCAAAATAAAATTGGTTTTTCTTTTCAATAACTATTGATTTTAAAGTATTTACTTCTCCATTGTTCAAATTTGCAATTAATGATATTGAATTTGAATCAGGTTTTGAGAAATCAAATTTGTATAGCTTTCCATGATTAGTTGCTATCCAAATATTATTAGCATCATCCAAAGCTATTGCATTAATATTTACATCCATTAAACCTTCTACCTCATCAAAAGTCCTTATTTGTTTTCTCTTATTATATCTTACCAAACCGCCTGAAGTTCCAAACCAAATATTTCCATTTTTATCTTCAATGATTGAGTTTACCCCACCGTCTTTCATCTTTAGAAAATCAGTTGAAAGTTGCTGAAAACGAAGCCCATCATATAAATTTATTCCATTTGCAGTTCCGCACCAAACCATTCCTTTTGAATCTACAAAAACACTATACACTTTGTTGCTAAGCAATCCATCATTTTCAGTAAAAACTGTTGACCATTTTCCATCAAATTTTATCAGCCCATTTGAGTTGGTTCCAATCCAAATATTATTGTTGTTTTTGTTTCCAAGCGCTAAACATGAAGGATAATTATCGGGGAAACCATATTTGGAATCATAATTTGTAATTATTTGCTTTTTGTTTGGAGATTCTATTTTTGATATACCTCCTCCAGAAGTCGTTAACCATAAATTTCCTTTAGCATCTTGTTTTATTGATTGAACAGCGTTTTCTTTAAAACCATCTTCTTTGTTAAAGTGATCAAAACTTTCGGTGTTTACAATGCTTAACCCATTTGTGGAAGTTCCAACCCAAATATTGCTTTCTCTATCTTCAAAAAGGCATGTAATAATATTTCCAGCCAAACCCTCTATGTTTGTGTAAGTTGATATTTCATTATTCAACCTTAGTTTGGTTAGTCCATTGTCGGCCGAACCAAACCATTTAGTTCCATTTTTTGCAACCAAAACATCAAAAATATAATTAGAGTTGAGTTCGTTTTCTAAATTATACGTTTTTAAAACTTTTTTTGATTTGATGTTTATTTCAAATGCTCCTGCATTGGCAGTTCCAACAATTAAATTGCCTTTGTTTTGATGTAAGGTCAATAGATAATCAGTTGGGATTTGTGGAGCTTTTATAAAAATTAGTTTGTTGTTATTTTTTGTTTCACATATACAAATGCCTCCTCCTAAAGTAAGAAACCAAATATTCTTATCAACATCCTCAAAAAAATCGAAAACTGGAACATTTCCCAATTCAGAATTGATGGAAATGTTCTTTATAGAATACTTCCCATTTTTTAAATTTATTACATTCACACCTCCATCATCACTCCCTGCCCAAATGTTTCCCAATTCGTCTTCTAAAAAACATAATATTGTTTTTCCGTTGAGTCCGTCGTTCTTTGTAATATGCTTATAATTATTACCATCAAACATTGTTATGCCGCCATTGGTTCCAAACCATAAATTCCCTTTTCTATCCTCTTTAATACAACGCACTGCTTTTCCAGCAATACTATTTTGGAAAACAGCGTTGGTGAATTTAGTTCCGTCAAAAGTGCACAAACCGTTTTCGGTTCCTAACCAAATAATTCCTCTTTTATCTTGTTTAATAGAATAAATGGTAGGGCTTGGCAAACCATCATTTGCTCCATAATTTATAAATGTTTTATGCTGTGAAATGGAAGGAGTTGAAATTAGAAGTAAAGCAAATAATATATGAAGTATTTTTCTAAAGATAACTCTCAGATTATTCAAAATAGGAAACTATTTTTTCATGAATATAAATTGACCGCCTTCATCACCTGTGTTTTTTATAGGGTCGAGCCTTGGTGTTTGGTCTGAATTATTAATTACAGGAACTTTTAGGTTATTATAAACTTGAGTAATATCTAAATATTTATTTTGATTGGTTTCTAAGGTTTTTAGCAAATAATAGGCAAACACAGAATGTCCATCTTTACCACCATCCATAACTGGTTCATCTCCACCAGAGGTTAGTGCTTGACGTGAGCTTTTGCTATAAACATGGTTATAATATTTGTCGGATTCTTCGAAAGGGATTGATATAGCATTTCCTCTAAAAATATCACCACTAAAGCAAGCATCTGCAATAAGCAAGGTATGTATGGTTTTCATTGACCCCAAGAACGTTTGGAGGTCGCTGCAAGATATTAATTCATCTGCAGAATTTGATTTTGCATCAGCTGGTACCCAATAGCCTTTGTTTAGGTTTAATTTTTTTTCACCGTGTCCAGAATAATAAATTACAAGATTATCATTTTCTTGTAACGAATCAACTAGCCTTTCAAAAACTCGGTAAATTGCTGAACGTGTAGCTTGTTGATCAAATAATGAATAAACACGATTTAGTTTATAATTAGATTGTAACATTTTTTCTACCGCCTTTGCATCGTGAACTGCATTATTTAGTGGATGCCAACTTCCAGAATACTTATCAATTCCAATAATTAAAGCAACATAATTTCCAATCTTCATCTTTTTTGGTTTAGGCATATTTATTCCTGACAATGGGTCAGTATTGCCTCTTGTAAGATTTTGTTGTTCTGGATTTTTTTCTTTGTTTTTAATCGCTAATATTGGCTTTTCATTTTCGTAATACTTCACAATTTTTATTAAGTGTTTGGTCAAAGTATTTTCATCATTCATCTGCGAAAAAAGAATAATTTTTGAACTATCTCGTACAAATTGCAATTGAGAATTTTTATTAGTTTCTCCTATATTTTGTTCAAATCCGTAATCGCTAATTAGTTCATTTTTTAGCTTATCAAAAAGTGTTGTATTTTCGGTAGTAAATACAACTTGATTTGAACCTTTTACAGTGGTAATATATTCATACCATTCCCCTTGTGCACCATTGAGCATTTTACGTTCATAGTTGGAGTAAATAAGTTTATTTATTTCTTTTTCGCCTTTAGAATTAAAACCCAAATTCATTATAACTTGAGTACGTATATCATTTGATGATTTGTAAACTTCAAATAAATTTTTCCAACTTATAGATTGTGAAAATGAGCCAAGTGAAATTACCAAAAAGAAAAAAATTAAAATGTTTCGCATTTATTTATGGTTCAATATCTGTATTTCAATCCACCTCTAAGCAATGTAATATCAAATCCGGCTTCGCCAAATACTTCAAAAGATTTAGTTAGCCTGTAACTAGCTCCCAAAAACCCTCCTTTGAAATTTCTTAGAGGTTTGTAGGTGGCTGTAAACACATTAAAGGTATCATCGTTTTTGTGAAGATTATACTTAAGGATGCTAAAGCCAGCCATTGCGCCAAGGTAAACATCTAATTGAGGCACTAATGTTTTAAAGAAAGGAAGGTGATAAGATACAATTACACCCAAAACAAAATTCTTAGTTTTTAAATTGTATTCGTCGGAACTAATTTTGTAATTATAATCAGAAGTTCTAAAACCCAACAAAGTTCCGTAACTAATTGAACCAAATCTTTCATCAAAAATAATATGTTTTTCAGCAATAAACATAACAGCAGGCACATTGCTATATGAACCTATATTTGTTATTGCATATTGTTTGTTTAACCCTAAACCTATACAACTTGCAATGGAATTTTCTTTAATTTCAAATTGTTTATACTCTTTTTTTATTTCTGGTAATTCTTCCTCCTCAACTTGTTTCTCTTGTACTTTTGGTTTTTGAACTTTTGCTTGTTCAGTTTTTATTACAATTTGGCTTATATCTGCTATTCGTTTTGATTCTAACAATACACCGCCATCTGGGCTGAAAACTGATTTAATTTCACTCGGACGAAGTTTTTTCATTGGTTCGGTATCTAAGTTTGTTTGTTTATAACCAATACTTCCATCTGCATTGAAAATAACAAATTTGGCATTGAGCATTGCTCCATTTGCCAATTCTATTTTATATTCTTTTTCTGGTGCATTAATTTCTTCGTTTTTAAAGGTTAGTTCAACTCGTCTATTTTTTTCATAAGCAGCAGGGTTATTGGAATTATCGAGTGGTTTTTCTGAACCCCAACCTTTGCTAGACAATTGATTTTTAAAGACTCCTTTAGTAACCAGATATCTTGCAACTTCTTCGGCTCTATCTTTTGACAAAGTGATATTTTTTTGATTATTGCCTGTTGCATCAGTATGTCCTTCAATTGATAGTTTTATAGTAGGTATTCTAATTAAATAGGCAGAAAGAGAATCTAAATAAATTTTATCTGAGTTTAATAATTTTGAGGTGCCAGTTTTAAAATGTACCTGTCTTAGGTTCACTTTATTATTTAGCACACTTGTTTTCCCGGTTTCTAATTGAATTATTACTTCTTCAATTGGTATATCAATTTCAGTATTTGATTGAGCTAAAACAAACGTGCTAAAAAAAACAAAGCACGCTGTCAGTAAAGTGTTTTTTAGGAAATATATTTTTTTTTTCATTCTTTAAATTGGTAAAAATTATTGAGGGCAATTAATTGTTACATTCCAACGGGTGCCACTTTCGCAACCTGTAACATAAATTTCAACAAACTTACTTTCCTTTGGATCATAATTAAACGAAACGGTATTGCCGCCTGAAACAAAGCCAGAATTGGGTAAACCATAATTATTACAATTTGGATATCCATTTTCTGCTAAAACGTTACCTGTAGAAAGTATCCATTTATCCTTGTACCTAACATCTAAACGATCCTTAACGGTAAACATATTGTAATTTATCGTTACCAATCCAGCTTTGTTTCCAAGATTGGCAGTAAGTGCTGTTATACCTATAGAACCCTCAAAAGTACTACCACAACTTAATGGGTCGGTAACTGCTAATTCTGTATTAGAAACGCTACTAATATTTCCCGCACAATCTTCAACAGAAAAATTTAATTTAAAATTACCGTTTCTTACAAAATTAGGTATTAACAATTTGATAAATGGTCTTGTGCTTACAGGGTCTATTTGAATTGGAGCCTCCCAATAAGTATCTGCGCTATCAATTTGAAGATATAATTTACATAAATTTGCGTTGTTGCTGGTTCCAAAATTAAAAAACAGTAAAACCCCTGCACTAACTTGCACCGCCTTGGGTGAGTCTGTAATAGAAATTGTGTTACTGATTGATTTTGGCATGTCACCTTCAAAAATTTTACCTCCAGAACCAATCACTAAAGCTTTATTTATTAGATTTACTTGGTTGTTTGCAATTCCATATTGAGTATCTGATGAATATTTTTTGCAAGAAAAAACAAAAAATGAAATCCCACAAAAAAGGATTGCTACTAAAAAACGTGGTTTATTTATCATTTTTAAAAGAAATTTTAAATAGGTTAAAAACTATTTCTGCTTGAATCATGTAAGAAATAAAATCATTTCCTGTGGCAAATGTTTGCTTGTAATAATGGTTTGTTATTCTAAAAGCCCCCCATTTTGATTTGGCAATTCCTGCACCAATAGTAAATCCAATGCTACTTTTATCAAACAATGTTTTATTTAAATCAAAAGTTTCGCTATCTTTTACTTCATATCCACCATCGTAGGCTCCTGATCCGCTTGCACTATGGCTTAACTTCTGCTTACGTGTAGCGGACAAAAAATAATCATAAGAGGGGCCTAACTCTACAAAATATTTATTCCCTAATCGCAGTAAGAATGGAATAACTATATTATTAATTGTATATTTTTCGGTGTATTTTAATTTTTCAGTGCCATTGTTTTCTGAGGTAAATACATAAGATTGATTAAAACCACGTTTTGTGTAATACATTCCGGTTGAAATACTAAAATTTGATAATGTACCTTCTTTATTTGCTAAAATCCTTAATTGACCACCTAATGTACCAAATGTCAATGGCCAAATATTTTGTTTTATTGTTGCGTCTTTAAAAGTTGATTCGCTATATATTTGATGGTCGCTAATAAAGTTTCCCATAGAAAAGGAACTAGTGGTAGCAACAAAAATTTCTGCCCTTATTGTAGGGTTTAGTTTTAAGGATTGTGCAGATAATATATTGTGAAAAATGAAACTGCAAATTAATGCAAAAAAAGTAAAGGTAGTTTTCATCATTTGTTTTAATTTGTTTTCATTAGATTTTTACTTGTTTGTTTTTGGAATTTTATATTAATTTAGTTCAACTATTTTTCATGGTTTTTATTGATGCTAATTTTCTTGACTAATTTGTAGCATTTATTTAAAAAATTACAAGTAACATAAAAAATTTAAATACTTTTTAAAATTATTAATTTTTTTTGAATTTAACAATTAAACATAACTCTTAATAACACATTTTCTTTTTTGAGATCAAAAAGAAGCCAAACTTACTAAATGGGTTGCTTTTTAAAAAAGTTCTTTCTGCAAAAAAATAAATTTATTGATGTTAAAATTAAAAAAAATTAGAAAAATAATGAAACCTACGTATATAATCTCAACTGAGCCAAGGCATTATTGTTTTTGCTGCTTTTTTGCCTGAGATAACAATTACAAAGTAGAAAAAGGTTTTCCATATTTTTAGCCAAAGACCTGCACTTAAAAAGTTTCTATTTCTTTACATAATTTTACCTGCACTTGCTTATAGTTGTTTATAAAACAATTTAAGGCTTTTTAAACATCTGCAAACTGTTTGTTGTACTTTTTCTCAATGGCACTTAGTTTCTCTGAAAGTTCTTTATGGC
>JBAXCN010000098.1:0-9837 GCA_037141455.1 Bacteroidota bacterium | reverse complement strand
TTTAAAAATTATGTCGAAATTAGATATTAAATCAATAAGAAATCAGTTTCCAATACTTCACCAAGAAGTAAATGGAAAGCCATTGGTTTATTTTGACAATGCCGCAACCACCCAAAAACCAAAATCTGTAATTGATGCTTTGGTTAAATATTATAACACCGATAATGCAAATATTCACCGAGCAGCGCACACATTAGCAGCCCGCTCCACTGATATGTTTGAAGATACGCGCAAAACCATCCAAACATTCATCAATGCAAAGGAAGCCGAAGAATGCATATTTACAAAAGGAGTTACTGAAAGTATTAACTTAGTTGCCCAAACTTGGGGACGAAAATTTTTGCAAGCAGGTGATGAAGTAATCATTACCACCATGGAACACCACAGCAATATTGTTCCTTGGCAAATGATTTGTGAAGAAAAAGGTGCCAATTTAAAAGTTATTCCAATAAATGAAGCGGGTGAGTTGTTGATGGATGAGTATGATAAAATGCTTTCATCAAAAACCAAAATGGTAGCTTGTGTATGGGTGAGTAATGCTTTAGGAACAATTAATCCCGTAAAAGAAATTATTCAAAAAGCACATGCAGTAGGTGCCAAAGTTTTACTAGATGGTGCACAAGCTTGCTCACATTTGGAGGTAAATGTGCAAGATTTAGATTGTGATTTTTTAGCCATTTCCTCTCATAAATTATATGGCCCAACTGGAGTTGGTGTGCTTTATGGTAAAAGAGAATTATTAGAAACCATGCCTCCATACCAAGGTGGAGGTGAAATGATAAAAGAAGTAAGTTTTGATAAAACTACTTACAATGAAATTCCATACAAATTTGAAGCAGGAACACCCAATATTGGCGATGTAATTGCCTTTAAATTTGCGTTAGATTTTATCAATGAAATTGGTAAAGAAAACATTGCCGCCCACGAAAATGAATTATTAAAACATTGCGTTGATGGATTGGATGCAATTAACCAATCGGTAGAGACGTATAATTATACGTCTCTACAAGATAAACCAATCAACCTCGTAGGAACAGCAAAACAAAAAGTTTCAGTACAATCTTTTGTAATTAATAAAATGCACCATTTTGATGCAGGCATGATGTTAGATGCCAAAGGAATTGCGGTAAGAACTGGCCATCATTGTACACAACCATTAATGAACCGATTGGGATTAGATGGAACCATTCGAGCTTCATTTTCAGTTTACAATACTTTGGAAGAAGTAGATGTATTTTTGGAAGCAGTAAAGAAATTAGTTAAAAGATAGCCACAGATTGCACAGATTGCACAGAAATTAATTAAAAAATTAAACAATAAATATAAGCCAGTTGCTAGTAGCCAGAAGCCAAATGCAAAAAAACACAACAGACATACAAAACGAAATCATCGAAAACTTTGAGTTATTTGATAGCGATATGGAAAGCATTTTGTTTTACTTAATGGATTTAGGTAAAAAATTACCTGCCATGCCTGAAGCTCATAAAACAGAAGATTTCATAGTAAAAGGTTGCCAAAGCAAAGTGTGGTTATACCCAAGTTTTATGGATGGTAAAGTAATTTTTGAAGCAGATAGCAATACCGAAATTACCAAAGGTTTGGTAAGTTTATTGGTTCAAGTTTGGAGCAACCAAACGCCTGATGAGATATTAAAGAGTGAACTATTTTTCATTGAAAAAATCGGCATGAGCCGCATGATTGGTAGCCAACGTAGCAATGGATTTGCAAGTATGATTAAACAAATAAAGATGTATGCATTAGCTTATAAAGCTACTGGCAACTAGCCACTAGCTTCTAGTAAAAAAAATGTTAATTTAAAAAAAGTTAAAAAATGCCAGCGGCTAGAAGCCAGTGGCCAGAAGCAAATATAATGGAAGAAACCAACATAGAACATAAACCCCTTCGTACTTTTGTAGATGTACAAAACGAAGCTATACAAGTTATTCAAACTGTGTACGATCCAGAGATTCCTGTAAATATTTATGAATTGGGATTAATTTATGAAGTAAATGTTTCAAACGAATTGAATATAGAAATTGTAATGAGTTTAACTTCACCATTTTGCCCTGCTGCGCAAAGTATGCCTGCTGAAATAAAAGAAAAATTAAGCGCTATTGAAGGTGTAAAAGAAGTAGAAGTGCGTGTTACCTTTGAACCTCAATGGAGCCAAGATTTAATGAGCGAAGCCGCTAAATTACAATTGGGGTTTTTGTAGGTAATAGTTGTTATAAATAATCGATGTAGAAACTTATTATTCAAGCAAATTAAATTAACATTGATTTAAAAATAAAGTTTCTAACTATTATTTAGATTGAAGTAAAATTAAGAACTTATTGAGCCAATTGATTTTTTTATTATTAACTGAAAGTTTATTTTTGTTATTTAATGAGTAAACGTGAAAATATTTTTCAGAAAATTTTAAACGGAACTTCAGATGGTAATATTTCATTTGAAATGCTTGTTAATTTGTTAAAATCTTTAGGATTTCAAATGCGAATAAAAGGCAGTCACCATATTTTCTATATGAATGGTATTGATGAAATTATTAATTTGCAGGCAAAAGGAAATAAAGCTAAAAATTACCAAGTAGAACAAGTTCGTAAATTAATCTTAAAATATAAATTAAAACTAAATTGATTATGCATCGATATGAAATTATTATTTACTGGAGCAATGAGGATAGTGCTTTTATTGCCGAAGTGCCAGAATTAAAAGGTTGCCTTGCTGATGGTTCAACTTATAAAGAAGCATTAATAAATGTGGAGCAAGTAATTGAAGAATGGATTGAAACAGCTAAATTATTAAATAGACCAATACCTGAGCCAAAAGGAAAATTGATTTATGCATAAATTACTTTAAGAATTTTGTACTAAATTACATTTTTTTTAGTCTATCAATAATTAAAATTTTTAAAAAATTCACCATGGAAGCATTATTTCTACTGTTATTTTTTTCCCCTGTGATGGGTTATTTAGCTATTTGTAAAGGACGTAGCTTTTGGCTTTGGTTTTGGATTGGAATTTTTTTACCAGTTATATCTTTGTTTATTTTATTTGCCTTGAAAGACAAACCTGTTATTATTAATCCTGATAATTTAGTAATTTATAAAAACAACGATAAAGTTTTATTTAAGAAAACAGATTAAATATTTCTATTAATAATTTTTCCTCTTTCTTTGCAGTAAATAAATACAAAATGAGTTCTCATTCACTTCCTTTAATGGAACATTTTTACACCATTCAAGGAGAAGGTTTTCACACTGGGAAAGCAGCATATTTTTTACGTTTGGGTGGTTGCGATGTTGGTTGCGTTTGGTGTGATGTGAAAGATAGTTGGGATGCAAATGCACATCCTCTAGTTGAAATAAATACCATGCTTCAATATATAAAAGAAGCCAAAGCCCAAATGGCAGTTATTACTGGTGGCGAACCTCTTTTACATCATTTAGGTGAGTTAACACAATTGCTTCATCAAAACAACATTGAAACCAATATTGAAACCAGTGGCTCAAGCCCGCTAAGTGGTAAATGGGATTGGATTTGCCTTTCACCAAAAAAATTTAAAGCACCTTTATTGGAAGTAATTGAAAAAGCAAACGAGTTAAAGATTGTAGTTTTTAATAAAACCGATTTTGAATGGGCCGAAAAATATGCAACATTGGTAAATGAAAAGTGTATTTTATACCTACAACCCGAATGGGATAAATCAAGTCAAATGCTTCCACAAATTATTGATTATGTAAAACAAAATCCTAAATGGAAAATTAGCTTACAAACGCATAAGTTTATGCAAATACCTTGATGAATGTTGAATGTTTATAACGCATGGCGTGAATGAATGTTGAATGTTGAATTTTGGATGTTGAATTTTTATCGCGCATGGCGTGAATCAATTTTCAATTCTCAACTCTCAATTCTCAATTCTCAATTCTCAACTCTCAACTCTCAATTCTCAACTCTCAATTCTCAATTCTCAACTCTCAACTCTCAACTCTCAATTCACAATTCTCAATTCACAACTCACAACTCTCAATTCTCAATTCTCAATTTTAAAACTTTTCACTTCGCATTTTTGTCACTCCGAACTCCGAATTTGTTAAACTTTTGTCCAATCTAATTGTATAAACACAATAACTTGCTAATAAATTACAATTTTTTAGAATTGATTAAGTAAAAATAAAACAACATTTGTTGAAATTAAATTATATACATGAAAGACACTAAATTTTTAATAGTAGAAGACGATGAATTAACCCGCGAAGTGTTAAAAAAAACATTGTTGGGTTTAAATTATAAAAATATAATTACTTGTTCTAATGGTTTTGAAGCCATCGACATTATAAGGGCAGAGGCTATTGATATTTGCATAATGGATGTAGAACTTAACGATAAATTAGATGGAATTGATACAGCTAAAATAATTGGAGGTAAAACCAAAGTTATTTTTACTAGTAGCCACAAAGAAAGCGATACTTTTAAACGCATTAGCGAAGCGGATAGTCATGGTTTTTTATCAAAACCAATTACACCTCAAATGGTGCAGCAAGCGGTTGAATTGGCTTTAAGTGCTAGCAACTAAAGTACCGTTATTTATTTCAAAATATTTTATATTGGCTTGAAGATTTTTAAACATTTCTTCAAGCCTTTTTTTGTCGGTATCGCTTATAAAAATTTGTCCAAAATTATCTTCTCCAATCATATTTAAAATAATTGCCAATCGGTTATTGTCTAGCTTTTCAAAAATATCATCAAGCAACAGCAATGGTTTAATATTGGTTTTGTTTTTAAGGTATTCGTATTGAGCCAATTTTAGTGCTATTATAAACGATTTATGTTGCCCTTGGCTACCCATTTTCTTAAGCGGAAAATTATTTATTCCAAATATCAAATCATCTTTGTGTATGCCTTTGGTAGTGCGCTGTGCAGCTTGGTCATTTTTAATATTGTTTATTAGTAAATTGCTAAAATTTTCATTGTAAAGTTCACTTTCATATTTTAATGATACTGAGTTGGAATTGGAACTAATTTTTGTGTAATATTTTAAAAACAAAGGCTCAAAATGGGTTATAAATTCTTTTCTCTGTTCAAATATATAACTTCCATGTAAAATTAGTTTTTCGTTGTAGTTATTTATTAAGTTTTCATCAAAATAATGGGTTTCAAAAAAACTTTTAAGGCTAGCATTTCTTTGTTCTAATGCACGGTTATATTGTATTAAATTGGTTAAATATTTTTTATCAAATTGGGCAATAAATGAGTCGATAAATTTTCTGCGTTCTTCGCTACCTTCATGTATTAAATATATATCGTTAGGGGCTATAATTACTGATGGAAACAAACCTATATGGTCGGCCAGTTTGGTGTATTCGTTATTATTTAACTTCAGCTTTTTTTTAATTCCTTTTTGTATAATCAGTTGCACATTTTCAGTGTTGTTATTTTTAATAAATGTACCGTTTATACTTAACTCATTTTGATTTATTAAAATATTTACCACATCTTGGTTTTGGAAATAACTTTTGGTAAAACACAGGTAATAAATGGCATCTAATACATTGGTTTTACCGCTTCCATTTAGTCCAGTAAAGCAGTTAATTTCAGGGCTAAATTCAAATTTTGACGATGAATAGTTTTTAAAATTATATAAACGTAAATGAGTTAATTGTAAATGCATATAGGTAGCAAAAGTATTATTACTTTTAAATAATTGGATGTATTTTTAAAATTGATTTTATTTAATTTCTTAAAATTTTACTAAAATAAATTTGTTAAAACTTAAAATAATCTTATTATTGATTTTTAATATAAAAACAAAAATGAAAAAAATTTTACTATTTGGCGCTATTTTAAGCAGCCTAAATTCTTTTAGTCAAGGGTTTTGGAACTACAAAACAATTGGAGTAACTGATGCTTACAATCAATTTCAAGCAACTGCTTCAACTTCTATTATTTTAGACAAAGGTTCAAATGATGTTATTTCGGGTGCTAATACCATCCCTTTTCCTTATTCTTTTAATGGAGCTACTTATTCTTCTTACAAAGTTACTGACAATGGTTACTTAACATTCGATTTAACTGCTACTTCTTCAATGAACACACCTAAGGCATTGCCTGATAGTACAGCTCCTAAAAATGCAATTTTTGCATTGTGGGCTGATATGGAATGTATTGGAAATACGCAATATACATCTGAACGTTCTCAAGTATTTAGTTATACTTATGGAAGTTCGCCAAATAGAGTGCATGTAGTACAATGGTATGGTATGGCTAAAAAAGGTGTTGCTCCTGATGGAAACAACATTTTATTTACAGCTGTTAAATTATATGAAGCAGGTGGATTTGATATTATTTACGGTGGAAAAGCTGGTTCTATTTCAGGTGTTGCAGGTTATCAAAATGCTAATGGAACTGAAGGAGTAATGTTAGGTAACTCTACTTCATTTGCTTACCCAATTGCCGGTACTGCTTTATCTATTTTAGCAAATGCTGATATGATTGTATATAAATTCATCCCAGGTCCGCAAGCTAATTACGAAGTAGGTTTAAATAAATTGGTTTTACCTGTTTATGTTGCAAAATCAACAAATGCAGATTTGATTTGTACCATTCAAAACTTTGGAAAAAACGATGTTGCATACTTAAAAGTTTCTTATTCAGTTGATGGTGGTGCAACTACAACTAGAGCATTATCTACATTAAATACTACTAAATCTGGCGGTTTAGAAACATTTAATTTCCCAACACCTTTAAACTTTGCTACTAGCGGTGCTAAAGTAGTTAAAGTTTGGATTGATAGTCCTAACCAAAATGTTGATGAAAATGCTAAAAATGATACTTTAACAATTTCAACTGAAGTATTTAATAAAGTTGTGCCTCGTAAAGTTTTACATGAATTATTTACTTCTTCAACTTGCCCTCCTTGTGTACCAGGTAATATAAACTTATCTAATGTAATTAAAACAAAAAATAACCAATGGAATGTAATTAAATACCAAGCTAATTTCCCTGGAACTGGCGATCCTTATTACACTTCAGAAGTTGGAAGCAGATTTTCATTTTATGGAGCAACTTTTGTGCCTTGGTTAACCGTTGATGGTTCTTATAATCAAAATTCAAATAGTTACACCACTACTGTTTTTGATAATTATGCTAGTAAGCCGTCTTTAGTTACTATAACTGCTAACCATACTTACGATCCTTTAACTAAAACTTTCACTGTTTCTGGTAATGTTACTCCTGTTCAATCTTTCAGCACTGCTAATTTAAAAATTAGAATTGCTGTTATTGAAAGCAGAACAGAAAAAAATGTAGCTACAAATGGTGAAACTGAATTTTTTAATGTAATGAAAAAAATGTTACCTAATGCTTCTGGTTCAGCTATTTCATTTGCTGCAGGTACTGCAATTCCTTACACTCAATCTTATGTAATTCCTGGTAAATACCGCTTACCTGCTAACGGACAAACAGCTAGTATCATTAACTTAGCTACTGAAAATTCAGTTGAAGATCCTTGGAATTTAAGTGCAATTGTGTTCATTGAAGATGATACTAAAAAAGAAGTATGGCAATCACAATCTTCTGCTTCAGTGTTTCCTTTAGGATATAAAAATGTTATTGAAAGCAATGATTTTAACATTTTCCCTAATCCAGCTCAAAATAATTTTACAGTTGAATTAAAGAATACTACTAATGGAACAATTAAAATTGTTGATTTAAATGGTAAATTAGTTTATTCTAGTACAATTAACGAAATGAACCAAATGGTTGATTGTTCTTCAATTGCTAATGGTTTATATTTAGTTCAAATTGAAGCTAACGGTGTTGTTACTTCTTCTAAATTAAATATTGCTAAATAAAATATTTTAAAGTTTATTAAAAACCTGCACTATTTCTATAGTGCAGGTTTTTTTATGTCAAATTTTTGTATTTTTTTTAATTTTAATTTTAATTGTTAAGTTTGAATTACTTAAATTCAATCAATTATGAAAAAAATTTTTACTTTACTTATTGCCATTTTACTTTTTAGCGCAAACAAAGTTGTTGCAGTTCAAATTAATGCCAGCGATATTAGTTACCAAGCCACAGCCAATAAAAACATATTTAAAGTAACCGTAAAAGTTTACCGCGATTGTTCGGCTGAGGCATTATGTGCGGGTTGTAACATTGCTTTCCCCAATGGAACCACCAACGGTTGTACACTTAAAAACGCGGGCTTTACCACTGCCATTACTGGTTTAGATAAAGGTTTTGAAGGCATAAACTATGGCGATTTTAATTTAAACATAGTTACTGGTGTACCCAATGCTTACGATATTGTGGAGTTTCAAAAATGTGAATCTATTAAATCAACTTGTACCAATTGCAATACCCGCACTGCTGGTACTTACAACCCAGGTATAGAAGTATATGTTTTTGAAGGATTGGTAGATGTAAGCGCAGTTCCTGCAAATTGTTGTAATATTGGGTTATCAATTAGCATTGATGGGCGCAATAAATCGCTTACCACCATTGTTCCCGAAACATTTTATAGTGAATGTGTACTTAATAAATGTATTGAAAACTCATCGCCAGTTTTTACTAATAATGCGCATGCTAGTATTTGCGCGGGTGTTGACCATATATTCGAATTAGGCGCTACAGACCCTGATGGGGATTCGTTGAGTTATAAAATGGTGCCTAGTTTAAAAGGAAGAGGTGTTCCAGTAAGTTATGTTGCACCTTATTCGGCAGAAAAACCATTCCCATATTTTGCTCCTCCAAGTCAATATTCACTTGACCTTCGTGTAGACCCCTTAACTGGAAATATCAGTTTTAGGCCATTAGGTTTATTTGTTGCAAATATAAATATGGAAGTTTCACAATGGCGTAAAATTAATAATGTAAATACATTGGTAGGAATAACTTTTAGAGAATTGCAAATAAATACAACCAATCTTTGTATAGCCAATAGAGTTCCTATTATTAGAGCTTATAAAGATGGTAAGTTACAAGCTGCTCTTAATTTTTATTTACAACAAGGCAAAGAAATATGTTTGGATATAGTAGCCGAAGACCAAGCAGTACCAACTAACAACCCACCCATTTTTGCCGATACCACCGATTTAAAATGGGATAATCCTGCAAGTTATAATCCAGCATTTAACAATGCTACTTTTACCCGAAATTATATATTAAACCAACGTACTATTGATGGCCCAAAAGCCGATAGTTTTAAGTTTTGTTGGACACCACCAATAACTGCAATAAGAACACAACCACATACATTTAAAATTACTGGTACCGACAGGTTTTGCCCTCAAAGTGCTTTTGCAATAAGAGGAGTAAATATTACAGTAGGTAAGTGGGCACAAGGAGTAGATAATGTAAATAGTAGTTTTTTAAAAATATATCCAAACCCTGCCAACGATAAAGTGATTATTAACTACAATGAACTAAAAACAAACAATTTTGAATTGACAATAATTGATATTTTAGGTAAAGAAGTTTATACTTTAGCAAACACCGAACAACAAAAAAACAATGAATTATTGGTTGATGTATCTTTACTAAATAAAGGTGTTTATACCATCATTTTTAAAACCTTAAAAGGAAATTACAGCCAAAAACTAATTAAAGAATAGTATTCAAATTCTAAATTCTAAATTCTAAAAACGAATAACGAACAACGAACAACGAACAACGAATAACGAACAACGAACAACGAATAACGAACAACGAACAACGAATGCTGCTGTAACGCTTCCCCCTTGTGAAATGGCACTTGTGTGCAAGCGAAGGGGGTCGGGGGGATGTTTTTTGAATGTTAAAAAAAAGTTTTTTGCAACAAACGCTTCCCCCT
>JBAXCN010000097.1:0-9948 GCA_037141455.1 Bacteroidota bacterium | reverse complement strand
TTGGCCATTAAGGGTAATTTATTAAGTGCTTGTATTTTATTGCTATTTATAAAAGTATTAAAAAATACTGGAAGGTTATTATAATTTACATACAAATTATAAGTCCCCATACTTTTTACAAAACTCAGTTTGTCAAGCCTTGAAATGTCGTAAGTTTTTTTATTTTCTATGTTTAATAAAGCTTCTTCAATCAATTGACCATTCATTGAAAAAGCAAAAATTTTATTTTTTACTGCAAAACTAAATTTTAAATTATTTTTAAAATCGGTAAAGTCGTAAATGTTGTTATTTAAAAATTTTCTTTTATTTACTATAAATCTGTTTTTGTTAAAAGTAGCAATCCAATTGCTAATATCTTTTATCTCAAAGCTTTTTCGTGTTTCCACCATTAAAAGAGCATCAATGGATTTATTTTTATAAGCGTGAAACGAAATAACAATATTATTGTCTTCTTTCCACTCTTTTAAAGTAGTTTCATAATTTAACACACTATCCAAATATTTTAAATTACTATTTGCTTCGGCTAATAAATTATTATGGGTTAATTGTTGCCAAAAACTTTGCTGATTAAGCAGTTTATATTGAAGCTTTACATTTTTTATTTCTAGTGCAAAAACAGTGTTTCTAGGCAGTACATTTATTGCATTTATCGATTTTGTATTAATTTTTGTGTAATAGAAAACAATCATAAATACTATAGTAAGTATTGATGTAATAACCACACCTGTAATTAAATTCCTGTTCATTATTTATTAAATCGTTCAAAAATAATTGGTATTTAAAATATTATTGATGTTATTTGTTAACAATAAATAATTAATAATCAAATTATGGATAGGAACAACAACATATATATAAAAATTGGATTTGGGATCTCGGCACTATGTGTAATACTTGGAGCATTTGCAGCACATTTATTAAAAGAGTTTTTAAATCCCGCTGATGTTATAACTTTTGAAACTGGAACAAAGTATATGTTCTACCATTCATTAGCCATTTCTATGATTGCAATGAACCATAGAAAATTCCATCAAAATATTTTAGATTTATCTATTTTTTTGTTTTTAGCCGGAATGATTTTTTTTACAGGAAGCTTATATCTATTGGCTACTAGAACTATTTGGGGCGATGAATCAGATTTATGGATTGGTGCAATAACACCACTTGGTGGAGTGTTGTTTATTTCAGCATGGTGCGTTTTAATTTTTAAAGGTTTTATTAAAGATGAAACCAATAAAACCACTAGCAATAACAACAAAAAATCCAAAGGCAGAAAGCATAGCTCAAGAAGATTGAAAAACGAAGTTGAAGAGAATATTGATTCCGTTTTTAATGAAGATTTAGCAAATTAGATTTATGAAAACCATTGTTTTTATGAGGCATGCAAAAGCCGAAGTGATAAAACTTGAAAAATCAGATTTTGATCGTAAACTAACTGACAAAGGAAAAATTGATGCTCAAAATGCGGCTAAAAGTTTATTAAAAGATATTCATAAAATAGATTTAATTATTACAAGTTCAGCTAAACGAACTTTTAAAACAGCTAAAATTGTTGCAGAAGAATTTGACATTGATAAAAAAGAAATTTTATGTTTTGATGTGTTATACGAAGCTGAACATAATGAGTATTTAAAAGTAATTAGGCAAATTGATGATTTAAACATTAATTCAGTTTTAGTTGTAGGTCATAACCCCACAATAGGAGCTATTGCAGGTGCTTTAAGTAATTCTTTAATAGAAGAGTTTAAGCCCGGAGCTTATGTAGTTTTTAACTTACCAATCGAAACTTTTAAAATGTTTGTATTGGCCCCAGCAAATTTATTACATAGTTACACTCCCTAATTTATTTTAATAAATCTGTTTTCTTCAACCATATTTATTTCAATTTTATAAGTTATTTCATCGTTCAATATTTCATCAATTTTATTTGGCCATTCAATTAAACAAATATTGTTGGTTTTAAAATAATCTTCTATTCCCATATCATAAACCTCTTCAATTGACTTTACTCTGTAAAAATCAAAGTGATAAATGGTATTGCCATTTATAGTTTTATATTCATTTACTATCGAAAATGTTGGACTATTTATCTCTTCCGATACGCCTAAATTTTTGCAAATACTTTTTATCAAAGTTGTTTTTCCCGCACCCATTTCTCCAAAAAAAAGCCATATTTTATTGTTTTTTGCATTTTCAATTATTTGGGTTGATACTTTATCAATATTGCTTAATTGATAGTTAATTAGGTTGCTCATTAAAAAATTTTTATCATCAAAAATAAATAATATTGGTATCATTGCTCACTTTTAATGAAATTCGCACATAATAATTTAAAAACTTATATGTTAAATATTGTACTATTTGGCCCTCCTGGAGCAGGTAAAGGAACACAATCAGAAAAATTAATAGCTAAATATAATTTAGTTCATCTATCAACAGGTGATATTTTTAGAGCAAATATTAAAGGTGAAACCGAACTAGGAATGTTAGCCAAAACCTATATGGATGGTGGAAACTTAGTTCCTGACGAAGTAACTATAAATATGCTTGCTGCCGAATTAGATAAATCACCCAATGCCAAAGGATTTATTTTTGATGGTTTTCCTAGAACTCAAGCGCAAGCAGCAGCACTAGATTCATTACTAATTTCAAAAAATACGTCTATTACTTCAATGCTTGCTTTAGAGGTAGAAGAAGAAGAATTAAAAAAACGTTTATTAATTCGCGGAAAAGATAGTGGCCGAGCTGACGACCAAAACCCAGAAATAATTCAAAATAGAATAAACGAATATAACAACAAAACCATGCCTGTTAAAGATTTTTATGCTGCTCAAAACAAATACAAAGGCATTAACGGAATTGGAGAAATTGAAGGTATTTTTACATTGCTTTGCAACGAAATTGAGCAAGCTATTTAGTTTATAGAACTTAGTACTTAGTACATAGTTGATAAAAATTTACAGCAATTTAACAATCTAACAATTCAGCAATTTAACAATCAACAATCTAGCAATTTAACAATCTAACAATTCAGCAATTTAACAATCTAACAGTTTACCAAATCTCCAAATCAAAAAATCAATAAATAAATAAAATGTCTGAATCAAACTTTGTAGATTACGTTAAAATATGTTGCCGAAGTGGCAAGGGGGGGAAGGGTGCAATGCATTTTATGCGCGATAAACATACTGCTAAGGGAGGACCTGATGGTGGAGATGGTGGCAGGGGTGGACACATTATACTGAGAGGGAGCAATAATGCTTGGACTTTATTACATTTAAAATACCGTAAGCATGTAATTGCGGAGCCGGGTGGAAATGGCGATGCTGGTTTGCGTTCTGGATCAAATGGAGAAGATATTTATGTGGATGTTCCTTTGGGTACTGTGGCCAAAAATGTGGAAACAAATGAAGTGTTAGCTGAAATAACCGAAAACGGACAAGAATATATCATTCTTAAAGGTGGCAGAGGAGGTTTGGGAAATCATCATTTTAAAAATTCAGTAAATCAAAATCCTAGGTATGCCCAACCAGGCGAAGATGGTAAAGAAGAGTGGAAAGTTTTAGAACTAAAAGTATTGGCCGATATTGGCTTAGTTGGTTTTCCCAATGCCGGTAAATCTACTTTACTTTCGGTAATTACTGCCGCTAAACCCGAAATTGCTGATTACCCTTTTACTACCTTGGTACCCAATTTAGGAATTGTAAAATACCACGATTACAAAAGTTTTGTTGTGGCTGATATTCCAGGAATTATTGAGGGAGCTCACGAAGGAAAAGGTTTGGGAACTCGTTTTTTGCGCCATATAGAGCGCAATGCAACTTTACTTTTTATGGTACCTGCTAATAGCGAAGACATAAAAGGTGAATACAAAATTTTACTAAACGAACTCAAACAATACAACAAAGAGTTAGGCGATAAAAAACGATTGTTAGCCATAACCAAATGCGATTTGGTTGATGAAGATACTTTAAAAGCTATTAAAAAAACCTTACCACGTGGTATTCCCAATATTTTTATAAGCGCTGCCTCTAATAAAAATATTGATGAACTCAAGGACAAGCTTTGGGAAATGATTAATTAAATGATTTACTCAATGATTAAAAACTCGTTTGCTCTAATTCCTTTTTCTGTTTGTTGTAAGGAACACATTTGGTTTAAAGGGTCGTGTTCAAAATAGAGTAAGTAATTGTTTTCAATTGCAAGGTTTAAAATATTAGTTTTCTCTTTCATACTTTCCAGTGGCCTTACATCGTAACCCATTACATAAGCAGTAGGTATATGGGCAACAGTTGGGATTGCATCGGCTAAATAAATTAATTTGCTGTTTTTATAAGGAATAACAGGGTGCATCATATTATTGGTATGGCCATTTGTAAACAATAAATCTATTTCATTATGAAACTTTTCATCGTTTTGTAACAGCTTTAATTGCCCGCTTTCTTGTATTGGTAAAATATTTTCTTTAATAAAACTTGCTTTCTCTCTTGGGTTGGGTGCTAAAGCTTCTTCCCAATGTTTATTGGCTATCCAGTAGGTTGCATTTTTAAAAGCAGTTTCATATTTAGTTCTATCATTGTTCCATTTTATACTACCACCACAATGGTCAAAATGCAAGTGGGTAAGCACCATGTCTGTTATGTCATCAGAATGGAAGCCATATTTTGCTAACGATTTCTCTAAAGAATCGTCTCCATGTAAATAGTAATGGCCAAAAAATTTGTCATCTTGTTTATTTCCTATTCCATTATCAATTAAAATCAGTCTTTTGCCATCTTCAATTAAAAGGCAACGCATGGCCAAACTAATTAAATTATTATCATCGGCAGGGTTTAGTTTATTCCAAATTACTTTAGGCACTACACCAAACATAGCACCGCCATCCAACTTAAATTTTCCAGTTTCAATTGTATATAGTTTCATTTTTTATAATTTATTGTTGTTATAGATTTTTTATTCTGAATTCATACTCCATTTCTACTAGCTAGTAGCCATTTGCTAGAAGCTAGTTGCCTCTCGACAAAAACTCATCAATACTACTTGCGTCTTCTAATTTAAAAATACCACTTTCTGTTCTACAAAGCGAATTTAAATAAGCACCACATTTTAGTTTATTTCCAAAGTCGAAAGCAATACTTCTTATGTAGGTTCCTTTACTACACTTAATTTTAAAATATACTAAAGGCATACTTATTTCAGTAATTTCAAACGATAAAATATTTATTAATCGAGGATTTAGTTCAATGGTTTGTCCTTTTCTGGCAGCGCTGTATGCTCTTTGACCATCCTTTTTAATAGCCGAAAAAATAGGTGGCATTTGCATTTGTTCTCCTACAAAAGTTTGTGCTTTTTCTATTATCAATTCTTTAGTAATATGGCTTATATCAAATTGTTGGTCTACCTCAGTTTCTTTATCGTAACTAGGTGTTGTTGCTCCAATGTAAAAACTTCCCGTATACACTTTTTCGGTAGCCATGTATTGTTCAATGTTTTTAGTTTCCTTTCCAACGCATAATATCAATAAACCTTCTGCCAATGGATCGAGGGTTCCAGCATGACCAACTTTAATTTTTCTTTTTTCACCCGTGGCTAGTTGTAAGTCGGTTTTGTATTGTTTTGAAATAGCATAACGCAATTTATTAACCACCTGAAAACTGGTCCAGCCCAAAGGTTTATTAATAAGTATATAATCGCTTAATGGATTAATGTTATCTAAATGTTTTTTTTCTTCCATTATTTTTTTTGCAATATGTCTATTAAAATTATCAAAAACGAAACAATGTTTTACTTTATGCACAATAATTTGAAAAAAATTTAATTCCGTCTGAATGTATTTATATTCATTTGTATTGAACAATTTTAAGCTTTTTTAATACAATTTATACTTATTAATTTTAGTATAAATTCAACTATTTTATGAAAAAATTAATTTTTATTGCAAGTGCATTTCTTTTAACATCTTGTTTAAAAGAAGTAACAAAAGAGGGAGATAAACCAATTGTAATTAATCCCAATCCAACATTAATGAATGAGTTATTGGTACCTGATGGTTTTTTATATAAAACTGTTTCTAATATCTTATTAAAAGTAAAACTATTAACTATAAATGATTTACCTCTAAAAAATGTTAAGGTTGATGTATTAGATGAAACCCAAGAAAATAATGGAAATATAATTGCAACCGGCTTTACAGATTTAAATGGAAACTTGAATATTGATTTAGATATTTCAGTTTTAAAGAATAAAGTAATTGTTAATACCGATTATATTGGGTTAATAAATAATGTAATAGTACCTTTAAAAGGATTTGATGAAACAATAGATTTGACTATAGGAGGGAAAGCGCCATTGAAACTTTTGAGTGCAGATGTTAAAAATAATTTTTCAAACACTAAATCTTTAGGCAAAGCTTTTAATCGATTAAATTTTAAATTAGGAACTTTTACTTTTGGTATGAATGGTGGTTTGCCTAATTATTTAGTTGCACCTAAAGACGTAATTACTGTTAGTTTTTTAAATGATATGAATGCAATTGTACCTGAACTAGTTTCGGTACCAATAAATAATCCAGGTTTATTGTTAAATGGTGTTCAAAAAGATTTAGTATTGACAAATACTACAGATGTTTGGTTAAATTTTTTGCACGAAGGTGCTGCAATTAGAAACTCTTTATTTTACTTTACATATAATATTAATAATAAACCTACTACCCAAAATGATATTGATTCATTGATTGCAGTTTTTCCTAATGCATCATTTACAGGTTCTGGTGGTAATTTATTAATAGGCGATAAAGTTCGATTAGGAAGGTTTGGCCCAGATACAGCCATTGGTTTTGCTTTAGCGCAAAATGGATGGGCTGGAACTACAGTAAATCCGAATGTGGTCTATATTTTTTCGATCAAAGAACTCAATAACGAATTAAATCCAAATTCAAAAGAACATGTTGTTTCAATGAGAGATGTTGCTACTTCAAGATTTTTAGTTGGATTTGAAGATGGAAATAGAGATGATATATTTTGTGATAATGACTTTAACGATTGTTTGTTTTATCTAAATGTTAGTAATTTATCAAATGTTGATTTAACAAATACAATAACTACTACCCCTTTTGTAATTGCAGACTCGGATGGAGATGGTGTATTGAATACTTTTGATGAATATCCAAACGATATTACAAGGGCATTTAACGTTTATTATCCCAATGCAGGTAGTTATGCTTCAGTTGTTTTTGAAGATTTATGGCCAAGTAAAGGCGACCACGATTTAAACGATGTTGTAGTAAATTATCAATACAAAGGAGTTTTAAATTCAAGTAATAAAATGGTTGATTTAATTGGAAAATTTAAATTACGTGCCGCAGGTGGTGTATTTAAAAATGCATTTTGCGTTGAATTACCTTTTAATAAATCTGTGATACAAAATATTTCAGGTGGAAATGGATTAGATGCGGCTGCCAATAAAGCAATTTTAAGGGTTTTTAATAATTCAACTTCAATTTTAAGGTCATTCAATACACAATTGGGGCAACCAGTTATAGTTACCGATACAATTACCATGTCTTTAACATTTAAAACTCCTCAAACTGCAAGTTTAGGTGTATTTAATCCTTTTATTTTTGTTGATGAAATTGGTAAAGGAAGAGGACATGAAATTCATTTACCCGGCTTGTTGCCATCTGAGTTAGCCAACAATTCAACTTTTGGAACATCAGACGATAATACCAATTTGGGATTATCAAGGTATTATTTAACAAAAAGAAATTTACCTTATGCAATTAGCACTCCCGTAAACTTTGATTACCCTACTGAAAAAACGCCAATTATTTCTGCGTATACTAAGTTTGCAGCATGGGTTCAATCTGGAGGTACTACTTATGCCGATTGGTATTTAAATTTACCTGGATATAGAGTTATAAATAAAATCTATTAGTTCAATTATATATTATGAACTTAACAATAAATTACCTTTAGCCATTATGATTTCTAAATTATCCGATTAAACAGAAGAAAAAGATGCAATTTTTATTACACTTTTAAAAATTGCTACTTGGGCTCAAACGGGCGGTTTTTAATTCCCCTTTTGGTATGAAAATTTATGTTGTTACAGAACATCGAATAAAATTTATTTATCAAGTAATTATATAATTTTTCAAAACCCAATAGATTTCCTGTTGGGTTTTTCTGCTTTTATAAGCATCATATTGAAAACAATGTGCCAAAATGAATCTTTCTGTTCGTTACGTTATTAATTTATTGTTGTAAATCAATACCTTATTATTTTGGCATATTTAATGAACTATAGTTTTTGATCTAAACCATATAAAATGAAAAAAATAATTTTAACATCTACAATTTTAACTTTGCTTTTAGCTTCGTGTATGAAAAATGTTGAAAAAGATGAATCATTGATTGAAAACAAAATTGCTAATCCTAATGCAACAACAACTAGAGATTTAGTAGTGCCTGTAAGTTTTTCATACAAAACCACCAACGATGTAAATTTTAATATTACATTATTATCTAATAATAATGAACCATTGAAAGGGGTAAGAGTTGATATAATGGATGACATCCTAGAAAATAATGGTAAAATAATTGCAACAGGAATTACTAACAAAATTGGAGTTTTAAGTATTCCTTACAATATTTCTATTAATTTAAAAGAAGTTATAGTTAATACAGATTACATAGGTTTAATTAATAATGTAATTGTACCAGTAAATGGAACTTCGGTTAACTTAACTTTAGGAGGAAAAAATCCCATGAAAGTTACTACTGCTGAAAGTAAAAATTTAATTAAATCAACTCAAGCTTTAGGAAAAGCTTTTAATAGATTAAGCTACAAATTAGGTTCATTTTCAACTGGTTTAAATGGTGGTGTTCCAACTTATTTAATGTCGGTAAACGAAAATGTAACAAGTCAGTTTTTAGCTGATGTGAATTCTTCATTGCCTGAGCAAAGACCAGTTCCTACTTATAATCCTCAATATTTAGCTTCTAATTTACAAAGAAATCTATTAATTGATGGATTAAGTGATGTTTGGATTACGTTTGTGCACGAAAGTGCCGGGTATAAAAACGCTTTGTTTTATTTTGTGTACGATCAAAATAATGTTCCAACAAGTGCAAGCGATATTGATTCATTAATTGCTATTTTTCCTAATTCATCATATAGCGGAAGTGGAGGAGGATTGGTAACGGGAAATAAAGTTTTCATAGGACGTTTTGCTGCTGGTAAAGCTATTGGTTTTGCTTTGGCTCAAAATGCTTGGAATGGAACCAATGTAAGAACTAGTGGCACTTTCTTTTATACATTAAGGGCATTAAATCCTGAAAGTACTTCATCTGCAAGAGAGCATGTTGCTTTTTTATACGATAATCCAACACAACGTTTCTTAATTGGTTTTGAAGATATAAACAGAGATCAAAGTGGTTGTGATCACGATTTTAATGATTGTGTTGTTTTTGCAACTGCAAATCCGGTAGAAAATATTAATAAAACAAATGTTTTAACAACTACTCCTGCATCTGGAAGTGACAATGATAACGATGGTGTATTAAATCCTTATGACGAATACCCTAATGATGCTAACAAAGCGTATAATGTATCTTACCCTAGCGCATCTACTTTTGCATCAGTTGCTTTCGAAGATTTATGGCCAAGCCAAGGAGATTACGACATGAACGATGTAGTAGTAAATTACCAATACAAAGGTGTGTTAAACGCAAGCAATAAAATGGTAGAAATGTCAGCAAAATATAAATTAAGAGCTGCTGGTGGAATTTTTAGAAATGGTTTTGCGGTTGAATTGCCAGTTAATAAATCAACAATAAGTTCTATATCTGGCGGAAATGGACTAGAAACCGATGCTACAAAAGCTATTTTAAAAGTATTTTCTAATTCTACCTCTATTATTCAAAACTACAATACTTTAAGTGGTCAAAC
>JBAXCN010000096.1:0-10091 GCA_037141455.1 Bacteroidota bacterium | reverse complement strand
TTTTGAAGGCAAGGTTGCTTGCAAAGGCATCTATTTCTGCATAGACTCAAAGTTTTGTTTTAGACTTCATCTAAATAATTTTTCAAAAAATATGCTAAATTACAAACCCAAATATTTTTTACTGGATAAGTATCGCTGCTTGGTGTAATTAAATAGTTTTTTGAGGTTCCCAAATCATCAATACAATTATAAAAGCCGCGGCTTGCCGAAGGTGCATTCGATAATTTTATTTCAATGCATGCCATAGGTTGGTTGGCTCTAACTAACACCACATCTACCTCCGCACCATTTTGTGTTCGGTAAAAATACATTTCCAATCCTTCGGGTTTGCTTGCATATATTTGTTGTATTACATATCCTTCCCACGAAGCACCAATTATTGGATGGCTTTGTAAAGTATCGTTGTCGTTTATTCGGTTCATGTAATGCACCAAACCACTATCTTTTACATATACTTTTGGTGCTTTTACCATTCGTTTATTGGTATTGCCAGTAAATGCTTGTAGCCTATGCACTAAAAAGGCACCTTCTAAAAATTCGAAATAACGGTTAGCTGTAGGTGCACTTATCCCTAACGAATTGGAATACATTTCGGCTTTCCAAATATTACCTTGATTGTATGCCAACATTTGCCAAAGTTTTGCTATGGCAACCGAATTTAAATTTAATCCAAAAAGCAATCTGAAATCGCGCTCGGTATACGTTTTTATAAATGAAGCCATCCAATCGGCCCAAGCCAAATCGCTATCAGTTAAAAAAGCTTGGGGAAAACCCCCTTTTAACCAATGTGTTCGCCAATTAAATCCACTTCTTTCTATCTCTTGTATCTTTAATGGCCCTAACTCCAAAAACGAAATTCTTCCCGCTAAAGATTCTGTTACACCATGCACCAAATTAGGCGAAGCCGAACCCAATAATAAAAATCTTCCATTTCGCCTGTTTGAATCAATAACCGAACGTAAAACAGAAAATATTTCTGGCATTAATTGGGCTTCATCTACAATTATAAGTTTATTTTCGTTTAGTTTAAAATATGCTTCAGCATCAGTCAGTTTAGCTTTATCTGTTGGACTTTCTAAATCTAAATAAATAAAATCATTGCCTTGCAATGCACCATAAGTTTTGGCTAAAGTAGTTTTACCACATTGCCTTGGACCTAAAATAGCAATTGCTGGTGCCCATTCTGATTTTTGGGTTAATTTAGCTAAATCATCTCTATTTACCATATTGCAAAGAAATGCATTTACCAAGTAAAATCAAAATGCAATTTTCGATTTACTTGGTAAGTGTGTGTTTAACCAAGTAAATCCAATATCATATTTTCGATTTACTTGGTTGTTTTCAAAATTATGTTTTATAATAAATAAAAAGTATTGTATAAAAAACAACTTAATTTGTACACGAATACCATTATGCAAAAACAATATTTAACTGTTCCTAAAACTGCTCGCTATTTTACTCTAGGAAATTTAGATAATAACACCAAATACATTTGGATTGTAATACACGGATATGCCCAAACTGCTGATGCGTTTTTAAATAGTTTTGATTGTTTAGGGAACGAACATTTTGTAATTGCTCCTGAAGGATTAAACAAATTTTACTCCCGCGGCTTTAGTGGCAACCCTGTTGCTAGTTGGATGACAAGCCTAGAACGCGAAAATGAAATAACTGATTACACTAACTATTTGAACCAATTAACTGAAAGTTTAAATTTAAGTTCCTATTCAAATGCCAAACAAATTGTGTTGGGTTTTAGTCAAGGGGTATCAACTCAAACACGTTTTTTAAATGTAAGCGATATAAAATTTGACTATTCTGTAATGATTGCCGGAGAAATTGGAAAAGAGTTTCAGGAAAAATTGCCTTCCAAAATAAAGGAAACAAACAGTCTGTATTTAGTTGGAGACATTGAAAGTATTTTAAAACCCGAAAAAATTGAAGCGCATAAATTATTATTTAAAGATGTCAATTGTGTATTTAAAACCTTTGAAGGGAAACATGAAGTAAATAAAAGTGCTATAGATGAAATTTTAGCTTGGTTAAATGATTAATCAACCATTTCTAGTTTAAATTCCTCTAAACTTACTAGTTTGAAATTGGCTAATTGCCAATATGGCTCTTCTTGTTTATCTAACTCAGGCACTACAATGCATTTCATGCGAGCTGCTTTGGCGGCTATCATTCCATTTACCGAATCTTCAAAAACCAAACATTCAGTGGGCAATACATTTAATTTTTGTGCAGTAGTTAAAAATACACTTGGGTGTGGCTTTCCGTAAGGTTCAAACTCGGCACTTACTAATAAATCGAAGTAATGGCGAATGTTCAATTTATCGACCACTACATTTATTAAACTCATCGCGCTTGATGAAGCCAAAGCAATTTTATAACCATTGTTTTTACAAAGCTCTAAAGTTTGAATAACGCCCGGCAATGCATTTGCATTTTCTATAATTAGTTGTTTTACGGTTACTAAAACATCGGCTTCTACTGCTTCAAAGTTTTTTTCACCCCAAGGTTGGTAATTGTACCAATGTTCTACCACTTCAGTCAACCTAAAACCCATTACTTGGCGCAACAATTCATCAGTAAGTGTTAAGCCTAATTTACCAAAACATATTTTTTCGGCAATTTTCCAATAAGGTTCTGAATCAACCAAAAGGCCATCCATGTCGAAAATTATTGCTTTAATCATTGGTATTAATAGCCCAATAATTTAAGCATAGATTCAGGAGATTGTTGCTCGGCAAACACTTCGTATTTTAAAGTTCCATCTTCGTTTTTATCTATAATAATGTGTTTTGGAGCTGGTATTAAACAGTGTTGAATGCCTCCATAACCTCCCAAACTTTCTTGATATGCACCAGTATGAAAGAAACCTAAAACCAAAGGTTCAGCATTTTCTGTTTTGGGCATAAATACTTGATTGGTGTTGGTATCGCTGTTATAAAAATCTTGGCTATCGCAGGTTAATCCACCTAAGTTTATACGTTGAAATTCTTTATCCCAATTATTTACTGCAAGCAATATAAATTTTTGTCCAATGCCCCAAGTATCGGGCAACGTAGTTATAAACGAGCTGTCAATCATAAACCATTTTTCCTTGTCGTTCTGTTCTTTTTCGCCAATTACCGAGTAAAGTACTCCCCCACTTTCGCCAACTGTAAACGAACCAAACTCTGTAAAAATATTAGGAACTTGAATATTTCTATTATCGCAAATGGTTTTAATATAAAACACAATTTGATCAATCATGTATTCATAATCGTATTCTACTCCTAGCGATGTATAAATAGGCATTCCTCCACCAATATCAATGGTGTCAAGTTCTGGACAAACTGCTTTTAAATCGCAATAAACATGAACCAAACGAGTTAATTCACTCCAAAAATAGGTGGTATCTTTTATGCCTGAGTTTACAAAAAAGTGAACCATTTTTAATTTAAACAATTCGTTTTCTTTAATTTTAGAATGGTATAAATCTACTACTTTTTTGTAGCTCATTCCTAATCGGGAGGTATAAACAGAAAAATTAGGTTCTTCTTCAGTAGCTATTCTAATTCCTAGTTTGGTTAAATTAGTAGTTTTACTAGCTAATAAATCAAATTCTTCTACATTATCTAACACGCAAATTAAGTTTTCGAACCCTTTATTTACCATTGAAGCAATATTGGTTGCATATGGTTCGTTTTTAAAACCATTGCAAATAATATATTTTTCTGTACTAAACTTTCCTTCAGTGTGCAGTTTGCTCAATATTTCTAAATCAAAGGCTGAAGAGGTTTCAATATCTACATTGTTTTTTAATGCTTCGTTTAAAACAAAACTAAAATGTGAACTTTTGGTACAATAACAAAAAAAGTATTTGCCATCATAATTATGCTTTGCAATTGCTTTATTAAATAAATCGTTGGCTTTTAAAATTTGGCTACCAATTTTGGGTAAATAACTAAATTTTAAAGGAGTTCCATATTCTTTAACCAAGCCCATTAAATCAATGCCATTAAAATGCAAATGATTATCAATTACCTCAAAACCATGGCGAGGAAAAAAGAAAGTTTGATGAATTAAGTCGGTGTAACGGTTACGAAGTTGAGTTGTCAATGAATTAGTTAATTAAAATGCAATTTTACACAAATAGAAATGTTTATTTGTATGATTTTTTTGTGAAGTTTTATTACAACCGATTCTAGTTATTTTATTTGAATTTGTGAAATATGTAACGATATTTTACTTGGTAAACGAAATGAAAATAAAGATGGGCTTTACTAAATGATAAAAAATATTTTCATAACCAATAATATAACGTACATTCGTAGCCCAAAATCAATACATTATGAATTACACATTATTATTTATAGGAAACTTAGGTGGTGGCGAATGGATATTAATTTTATTGGCTATTTTATTATTATTTGGTGGGAAAAAAATTCCAGAATTAATGCGCGGAATAGGAACTGGTATGCGCGAATTTAACGATGCCAAAAAAAGTGTGAAAGACCAAATAGAAGATGGTATGAAAGCTAAAGACAAAAAAGAAGCAGAATAATTATTCTTTCTTTACAAAAATAATTTTAAAAATTCCTCTTCGTTTAGAGGAATTTTTTTGTTTAATAATTAAAGCTAATTTAGTTTTAAAAAAATAAAAAATTGTTGGAAAATTTTAATTCTTATACTCAAATTAACGATGCCCTAAAAAGCAAAAAAACTTCTGTTGTTCAAATTGTAGCCCACTATTTACAAAACATTGAACGCAAAAAACATTTGAACGCTTTTTTAGAAGTTTGGGCTGATGAAGCTTTAGCAAAAGCACAATTAATTGATGAAAAGATTGCAAATGGAACTGCTGGTAAAGTAGCAGGAATGGTTATAGGCATAAAGGACAATATTTGTTATAAAAACCACAAAGTTTCTGCTTCATCAAAAATATTAGATAACTTTACTTCGCTATACACCGCAACTGCTTTAGAAAGACTTTTAAACGAAGATGTAATTGTAATTGGCAGGTTGAATTGCGATGAATTTGCAATGGGTGCATCAAACGAAAACTCAGCATTTGGAACTGTATTAAACGATTTTGACAATACTAAAGTTTCAGGTGGAAGTTCAGGAGGTTCAGCAGTTTCGGTTCAGGCTAATTTGTGCCATGCCGCTTTAGGCAGCGATACTGGCGGTTCTATTCGTCAGCCAGCTGCATTTACAGGAAATTTTGGTTACAAACCTACATATGGTTTAATTTCGCGTTGGGGTTTAATAGCTTATGCAAGCAGTTTCGATATTATTGGTACTGTTGCCAAATCGGTTGAAGATACTCGTTTGTTACTTTCAGTAATGGCTGGAATGGATGAAAACGATGCTACATCTATTCAAGAACCAAGCAGCGATTTTAACTATGAATTACAAAACAAAAAATATAAAATTGCTTATATTCAAGAAACCATCGATATGGAAGGCGTTCAGCCTGAAGTAAAAGAGGCTACTTTTAAATTAATAGAAAAATTAAAAAACGATGGACATACAGTAGAACCAATCAGTTTTCCTGAATTGAACTATGTAATTCCAATTTATTATACTTTAACAACTGCCGAAGCAAGTAGTAATTTAGCCCGTTTTGCAGGTATGCATTATGGTTTACGAAGTAAAAATGCGGTAGATTTAGAAACAACAATTCGTAAATCGAGAACTGAAGGATTTGGACCTGAAGTAAAGAGAAGAATTATGTTAGGCACATTTGTTTTAAGTGCTGGATATTACGATGCTTATTACACTAAAGCCCAGAAAGTAAGAAGATTGGTTGCTAATAAAACACAAGAAATTTTTAATCAGTTCGATTTTATACTGTCACCTACAACACCAACCACTGCATTTAAAATTGGAGAAAAAAGCAATGATCCAATTCAAATGTATTTGGCTGATATTTTTACTGTACATGCCAATATTGTTGGTATTCCAGCTATTTCATTCCCATATGGAGCAGACAACGAAAAAATGCCAATTGGCTTGCAGTTAATGGCCAATAATAAAGAAGATGCTAAGCTTTTAGCAATGGTAGACTATATAAGACCAAACAACCTTTAAGGTGTTTAAATCTTAATTACTTATTTAATTTTTTAATAATAATAAAGTTACAATTGCTACGTTCAATAGTAACTAACCCTTTGCCTTTTCACTTAATGAATTTTACTATATCAAATAAATTTAAACTTTTTTTAAAATCAGTTAAAATACTTCTGTTATTAACTGTTATCTCTTGGCCTATTGTATCTTTTGCACAAGACCAATTGTATGCGCAAAGGCTTGCATCGTTGCGCTCGCAAACGGAGTTAATTTATAATCCTGAAGTAAAAAAACACATTGATGATTATTTATTAAACCCAGCTAAAGTGCGAGAATTGATAAGTTTAAGTAAATATTATTTTCCTATTTTAGAAAAACATTTAAAAGCAAAAGGTTTACCAACCGATTTAAAATATTTAGCTGTTTCTTCCTCTGAATTAAATCCTACATTTTCAAATGGAAATGGCGCAAGCGGAGTATGGACTATGAGTTACACCGTATCGAAAATGTATAAGTTAAAAGTAAATACTTATGTGGACGAAAGAAGAGATGTAAATAAATCTTCTGCTGTTTTTACCCAACATTTTAAAGATTTATTTAGTATTTATAAGCAATGGCCTTTGGTAATTGGTGCTTATGGTTGCTCGCCTATTTCAATGAATAAATGCATAAGAATGGCCGGAAACAGTTTGTATTATTGGGATATTTTTCCTTTTTTACCTACTAACTGCCGCGATTTATATCCCCAATTTGTAGCTGCTACCTACATTTTAAATTATTACAAAGAACATGGTATAAAAGCAACAGCACCAGAAATTTTTTACGATACTGATAGTGTATTGGTTAACAAATGGCTTTCACTTTCTCAAATTGCAAATACCCTAAATGCTGATTTAAATGAGCTTAGGAAATTAAATCCCATATTTAAAAAAGATATAATACCTATGAATGTAGATGGCTATTATATAAAAATACCTAAAAATAAATCGAAACTTTTTTATTTGTTGAACGACAGTGTTTATAAACCAATAAATACTGATGTAGCTCCAATTTTAATACAAAAAGATGATCCACAAAATGAACAAGACCATACAGGAGTCGTTACAAATATTCCTGAAAATGTAACACCTAAAAATAAAAAAACAAAAAAGGAAACAGAAGAACTAAACCTAACAAAAGTAAAATTAACTAAAGTTTTTTATGTTGTAAAAAGAGGGGATGTTATTAGTGATATTGCTGATTGGTTTGATTGTAGTATTGGCGATATAAAAAAGTGGAATAAGTTAAAATCGAACCAAGTACAAAAGGGAAAGAAGCTAACACTTTTTGTTGCTGCAAGCAAAACAGGCTATTACAAGCGCATAAACAAAATGCCCACCAAACAAAAGAAAAATTTAAAACGTAAAGATTAATCATTGTATTAACATAAAAATAACCTTGCCCATTAGATATAATAGCAATACTTTTGCGCTGAAAAATAAACAAGAAAAATGAGCAATATTACATTTACAATGATTAAACCTGATGGCGTTGCCAATGGTTATATCGGAAAAATTTTAGACCAAATAACTACTGCAGGTTACAAAATAGTAGCTATGAAATACCTGCATTTAACTGAAAAAACAGCTGGAGAATTTTATGCAGTTCATAACGGTCGTCCGTTTTACAACGATTTAGTTAAGTTTATGAGCAGTGGGCCAATAGTAGCTGCAGTTTTACAAAAAGAAAATGCTGTACTTGATTACAGAACTTTAATTGGTGCTACCGATCCTACTAAAGCTGATGTGGGAACTATTAGAAATTTATACGCAAAGTCAATTGATGCAAATGCTGTTCATGGCAGCGACAGTGATGAAAATGCTGCTATTGAAGCATCATTCTTCTTTTCAAACTTAGAAAGATTTTAATTAAAGAATCCATTTTAAAAACAGCCCGATTAACTAAAAGTTAATCGGGTTTTTTTTAAGTTTTAGTATATTGCTTTATATAAAAAATCAAGTCATACTGCTTGCGACCCTTGGCTTTAACTAATTATTTTCTATTAACCATTGCCCAATAACCGAATATTACCAATCAGTTTAGTATAGTTTGATTAAAAAATAGATACAATTTCATTATTCTTCCAAAAGAATATTATAAGTTATACCAATTATCTCTTCAAATATATCATCTGCATAAGCATCAATTTCTAGTTCATTAATCACTTTGATATATTGTATTTTTTGATTCAAATCGTAAAGATTCGTTGCAGTATAATTATAAAAAGTTGGTTGTAACTCATTTAAGATAGTGTCATACTGATTCAATATAAATTCGGGTTCTTTATTAAATTTTTTAGAAAATTCATCTAAATTACCTTTTACCTCAATGGCTTTAATACGCGAAAGAAGTTTAACCTTCATTGCACAATTAAATATATCAATTAGGTGCTTTTCGTTTTTGTCGTTTTGAAAATAAACAAAACTGAGTTTAATAAGGTCAACCAATGTTCCCTTTCTAAATATTCTCCATACATCACCAGTTAGTTCTAACTCAGTAACAAACTGCCCTCTCACTTTTTTAAATACATCTTTCATAAAAAAATTAGTTAATCTAATTCAACTGGAACTGTTATCTGAGAAACTTCTTTCCAAATATCAGCCGCAATTAAATCAGATGAACGATTTCCATCAGTAATAAAAAACCTTTCTTCTAATTTCAATTTCTCTATAGCTTCCATGTATTTGTCTCTCACATTTTTTAGGTTTTCAAGCGTTTCATAAAGTTCCAATGAACTTCTTCCTTTGTTAAGGCGTGCCATGCTTACTTCCGGTAAAATATCAATATAAATATTCAAATCAGGGCGAAGTAAATCAGCACTTAACGAGTTGGCTTCAATCACCCAATCCATATCCATGTGTGTGCCGTGGTAGGCATACGATGAAAAATAATACCTATCTGTAATTACAGTATAACCTTCTTCTAGTTTTTTTAAAATCCCATTTGTTTTGTTTAGTAAATGGTCCAGTCTATCTGCCACAAAAAGCCCTGCAATGGTGCGGTGGTCTGCTTCTATTCTGTGGTTAAAAATATTTCTTATTATCGAACCAATTGGGCTATCGGTTGGTTCGCAAGTAGCGTAAACTTTATGTCCAGCATTTTTCAAATTCTCAGTCAATAATTTTACTTGCGTGCTTTTACCACTGCCATCAATGCCTTCAAAGGCTATAAATAAATTTTTCTTCATCTTAGTATTGCCCATTAAGGAATCTGTTTCTGTATATTTTGTTTTGATTCAATTTCCATTCTTTGCACAAAGTAGTTTAAAGCTAATGCAAAATAACCATGATGATTGAATTTATCAATTTAATTTTTACCAAAAATAACATATTTTATTCTCACTGCAAGTCTAAAGGGTGTTTTCACAGACTAGTTTCATTTAAGTTGGTAAAAACACCAAACTCGGGCAAATGCTAAACCGTTAATTTTTTACTATTAATTTTGTTTAAATTAATCCTATAAGTATTATTGCCCATGCTTAATTTTTTTAAAGTAATAGTTATAGGTGTTTTGCTATTTGTTAGTTTAAACTCATTTGCCCAAAATAAAACCTATGTTGTTTATTTAAAAACCAAATCAGCTTTACCATTTAACCCTTACCAATATTTTGATGCAAAAAATATTGAACGTAAACTGTTGGCTAATCTACCTTTATTTGATGAAAGAGATTTGCCTTTAAACAACGAATTCGTTAACCAAATTAAAACCGAAAAGGTGAATACATTAGTGGAAAGCCGTTGGTTAAATGCCATGTTTATACAAACAAATAATGCCGAAATAGAAAGAATTACAAAATTGCCTTTTGTAAAACAAGTAGATGAATACATTTCGCCAACCTATAAATACATTAGTACTGAAAAGGAGTTAGATTTTGATAAATTAAACTTATTAAATTATCAAACTGAAAGACTGCAAGCCAATCAATTTACTCAAAATAATTTAACAGGTAAAGGCATACGCATTGCTGTATTTGATGTAGGTTTTTCGGGTAC
>JBAXCN010000095.1:0-10325 GCA_037141455.1 Bacteroidota bacterium | reverse complement strand
TTATCAAAATATTTTAGGTAAGCACCAAATGGCACAGGTGATTTGGCTTTGAGTTTTTGGTATATTTCTTCAGGATTAATATTTGCTTGTTCATCAAAAAACTCCATGCAATAATTCAGTTCATACACATCACCTTCCACAATATGCGATTTTATTTTTTCAATATTTTGCAGGTAAATATCTTTAGAAATCCGTTGTTTTAAATGGCATTTATTATTTGTCGCAATTGACTTTTTCTTATTATTTTCAATCGATTCCATCCAATCGCTGGCATTATTGTATAAATTGCTTTTGAAAGTTTGTGTACCATCTTTATGGATAATAAATAAATGTTCTGGCACAAAAAAATACAAACTTGGAAATTGAATTCCATCAAAATGATGGGAGCTTAAATCCTCAATTTGGTTTTTTAAATCGTAGGTAAAATACCCAAATATATATTCATTGGCATGTGTTTGTTGAAATAATTTTAAGTTTTCAAAATCGTGTTGATTGTTGCCAATTATGCCATATTTTTCACCTGCAGCCATCATAAATTCGGCTTCTTGCAATCCAAAAGCATTTAAACTTTCGTTGTTATCAAGCAAAAGGCATACCTCAAATTGATTGGCAAAATGAATGGCTTTTTGTTTTATATTTTGTAATTCAGTTTTTTTCACGGTTAAGATTTATTATTGATAGATTTTGAACGAAGCCTCTTAATAATAAAGAATAGTATCAATAATGTAAATAAAAGTAAACACCAATCTTCATAACCTACATTTATATCTATGAAATCCGTTTGCTTTTCTAGTTTAAATTTAAAAGTAGAATCTTTTATGAAACTCATTTTTATATTTATATTTCTTTAGATATTTACTGAATCAAATTGATTCTACAATTTTTGACATTGTTGGTATTTTAGCGAAGCGACAACAATAATCCAAAATCAACTTGAACTGTTATTCTCTCATTTTTATCATTGGTAACAAAACTTACACCTTTCATATTATTATTTTATACAAATTCCGATTTGAGGTATTTTAATTGGAGCAACACCAATAATTTTTTTTATTTTTTTTAGTCTTTTTTGAAGCCAATTCTTTTTCTTGTTTTCGGTGGTTCTTCTACTAATAATTTTAAAGCTTCAAAAATATATTGAATTTCTTCTTCATGTTTTTTGAAATTAAGATCTTGTTTCAATAAATTTTTTTCTAATTGCTCAATTTTCAAAATTACATTTTTATTATTTAATAAGTTTTGCCTCATCCTAGTAAAAACTCTTATAATTTGAATATTTACATTTATTGCTGTTTCGCTATTTAGCACACTTGATAACATTGCAACTCCTTGTTCTGTAAATACATTAGGAGTATATCTTCTGCCACCCCAACTTGAGGTCACATATTGTGACTTCAAGTTTTGCCATTCTATTTCTGATAGTTTAAACATAAAGTCTTCTGGGAATCGACCAATATTTCTTTTAATTGATTGATTAAATACTTTTGTTTCTACACCGTATAATTCTGCTAAATCAGAATCAAGCATGACTCTTTTTTCTCTAACTAAGTATATTTTACTTAACACTATTTCATCAATTATTGCAATCGATTTTTCCATATCTTTTATTTTATCTAATCTCCAATCCATTAAACAACCCATTAAAAGCCTTAATTTCGCCAACAGTTAATTCAATAAAGTTAGTTATATCAGCTTGCAAGTAATGGTGCAAAGGTTTTTATAATTAAATATCAACAGTTAATTTAAGATGCCCCCCAAGTCCTTCACGAATAATCCGCATAAGGGTTGAAAGCCTAATATCGCTTGCATTATTTTCAATTCGAGAAATGTATGTTTTAGTTGTTCCGCATTTTAAAGCAAGCTGTTCTTGTGTTAGTCCTTGTTCTTTCCTCATTTCTTGCAGCATAGCTCCTAATTTAAAAGCTTCAAATTCTTCTTCATAATTTTCTCTCAATACTGTTCCTCGCTTTCCATATTGGCTATCTAAGTGACTAGTAAAAGAGGTGAGATTTTTATTTTTATTCATGGTATTATTTATTACTTTCTTGTTGTTTTTATAGCTTCTCTTTCTTCAAAATATTGCTTTTTAAGCTTTTCGGCTAATTCAATTTCGCTTTTAGGTGTTTTCTGAGTTTTCTTTTGAAAACCGTTTAATAGTATTACTAGTTGTCCTTTATCAAAACATCCAAATACCCTAAAAATATCTGAACCAACTTCAACTCTAATTTCGTACAAACCAGTTGACCCAGTTATGTGTTTGAAGTATTTTTCAGGCACTCTATCTAAAGTGGCAATAAGTTGAAGTGTCCAGTTAAATTTTTTCTGAACTTCAGGTTTTAGTTTTGAAAAAAAGTCTAGATAAAAGTGTTTGTAATAAAATATATTGCGAATAAAATTATTTTCCACCGAACAAAGTTAGCTAATTAGGTAATAAATGACAAGTATTTTTTACCCAATTTTCAATCCATCAAACAACCCATCAACAACCTTAATTTTGCCAACAGTAAATTTATTAAAGTTAGTTATATCAGCTTGCAAGTAATGGTGCAGAGGTTTTAAATTTTCTTGATTAAACAAACCTGTTGCTTCTACAAATGCTTGCGCTATGTTATATTGAGGCAACATTTTACCATCATCTATTTTTATACAAACGCCTAATTTTTGTTCAGGTAAACTCATACAAAATATGCCTTCTGCGCCTGTTTTTCCAATTATTTTTGGAGCGGTAATCTGCATCATATCGGTGCAATAACGCTTAGAGCCTGCAACCATAAAAGGGTATTTTGAAACAGCTTCCACCACTATTTTACAAGCATTGGCTAGTTTTTCATCATAGTTATTATATATCAAATTTTTGAATCCGATGGCTTGATTTAAAACCGGAATGGAATAAATAGGAGCAGAGCAACCATCTAAAGCAGTTGCCATTTTCGAACGAGGGTACTCATATATTTTTTCTACATAATCTAAAATCAATTGTTGAATGGGATGATTTGGATTGATATAATCCTGAATGGGTACATTGATTAATTGGCACAAAGCTAACATGCCCGCATGTTTACCACTACAATTATTGTGTATGTGTTCAGGTTTTTTATTTTCCCGAATTAAGTTGTCGGCATCGCGTTTTGAAGTCGGATATTGTGGTCCGCAGAATAAATCGTTTTTATTTAAACCAATTTTTGAAAGAATGCTTTCTACTACCGTCAAATGTTCTTGCTCTGCATTGTGTGAGCCACACATTACAGCAATTTCTTGTAAAGTAAATCCAAACTTCTCAATTCCACCCAAAACAATTAAAGGCAAAACTTGAATAAATTTCATAGCTGAACGTGGGTAACAAACTTGCTCTATATTGCCCTTGCTAAAAATGACTTCGTTGTTTTCATTTACCACACAAATAACACCACGGTGAAAACTTTCTAATACATTGGCACGGTAAACTTCAATTAAAATGGGGTTTTGCATATTTAATAAATCAAAGGCGCAAGCAAATAAAAAAAATGAATAAACTGCTTATGTTTGTGTACTTTTTATTAAAAATATGTTTACAGGAATTATAGAAACCATGGCTACTTTGGTAGAAAAAAGAGTAGTGAATACCAATATAGATTTTTATTTTCACAGTCCAATTACCAATGAGTTAAAGGTGGATCAAAGTGTGGCGCATAATGGAGTTTGCTTAACTGTGGTTGAAATTACACATTCGGTTTATAGAGTAACCGCGGTAGACGAAACCTTACAAAAAACAAATTTAAAGCATTTAAAAGTAGGCGAAAAGGTGAATATAGAACGTTGCATGCCTGCTCATGGAAGGTTTGATGGACACATAGTGCAAGGACATGTGGATGATGTGGCGGTTTGTGCTAAAATTGAAGATAAAAAAGGAAGCTGGAATTTTTATTTTAAAATCAATTCCAAGCATCAAAATTTATTGGTAAACAAAGGTTCGGTTTGTATCAATGGGGTAAGCTTAACAGTTGTAAATGCAATGGAAGATTGGTTCAGTGTGACTATTATTCCGTATACTTTTGAACATACAGTTTTTCATCAATTTAAAGAAGGAGAAGAAGTAAATATTGAATTTGATATTATAGGAAAATACATTAATAAAATTAATGCTAAGCCGGAAGGATTGAAAGGAATTGTAGTTTAATTTTTTAGTATTTATTACATTCTAATATTTTTTAGTTATAAATAAAACTAAACCATAATTTTGCAAATAAAATAAAATAAAATATATACAAAAGCAACCAATACAAATTATGAGACATGCAACAATATATACTACTGACGAGGAATTTAATCATTTTGTAGAATTAGCAAAAAACCTACATTATGTAAAAAAAATTGAAACCGATAGTGAACCAAATAAAACAGATATTTTAGAAAATATAAAAACTGGTTTGAAAGAAGTCAAACTTTATAAAAAAGGAAAATTAAAGACAACATCAGCCAAAGATTTTTTAAATTAATTATAAAATTGAACTTTCTTCAAATTTTAAAAAGGAAGCAAAAAAACTTGTAAAAAAATATCCTTTTTTAAAAACTGAACTTATTAAACTGTTTTCAGAATTAGAGAAAAATCCAACCTTAGGGATACCACTTGGAGATAATATTTATAAAATAAGACTGGCTATTGCTTCAAAAAACAAAGGAAAGTCTGGGGGTGCAAGAGTTTTATCGTTTGTAAAAGTTACCGAAACATCTGTTCTTCTTTTTTCAATTTATAACAAAGGTGACATTGATAATCTCACTGAAAATGAAATTAAAGAATTGATTAAAAAGTATTTATAGTTAAATTTTAATAATTAGTTTTATAATCTATTCAACCAATATCCTATCAGCTGCTTGTCCGCTTAAACTAATTGATTTTTTACCGACTTTAATTTTCAATAAACCATCAAACACTTCACGGTCTTTTATTTCAATTTCTTCGTAAAGGTTTAAACCAATTCTGCTTAAGTAACTTAAAAAATCGCTGGAAGAATCGCTAACGGCTATAAACTTAATTTTTGTGCCAATTTCAATAGTTGAAAGCTGTTTTAAAGGTTTTTTTGATATTATTCCATTTTTATCAGGAATAGGAGTTCCATGTGGGTCAAACTTAGGATTGCTTAAAATTAAATCCATTTTATCGAAAAAAGCGGGTATTTGAATATGTTCTATTTCTTCTGCAATATCATGCACTTCTTCCCAACCAAAACCCATAACTTTTACTAGAAAAAGCTCCGTCAATCGGTGTTTTCTTATAACCTCTAAAGCAAATTTTTGTCCTTTATCCGTTAAAACAAATCCTTTATATTTTTGGTATTCAACTAAGTTTTTTTCAGCTAATTTGTTAACCATACTGTTAATTGTAGGGAGTTTAACTTTTAGTTTCTCTGATAATTTACTAGCTGTAGCCCCTGTTTCTAAATGGCTTAAATTATAAATAGCTTTAAGGTAGTTTTCTTCGGCTAAAGTGCGCATGGCTCAAAAGTAATATTAATATTTATAAAATATATTTGTTAGATAAGTCTAACAAATTATATTTGCGAATCTAATAAATGAAAAAACTAATATCTTTAATTATATTTCTTCTGTTTATATTTAGTCAATTGCTAGCTCAAACCATTGATTTTAAAGGAAAAGTAATTTGTAAAAACAAACCTGTTTCTTTTGCAATTGTATCAATTAAGGAATTAAAAAAAACAACCCAAACTGATAATGAAGGTAATTTTTATTTTAAAAACCTACCTAAAGATTCATTTTTATTAACTGTAAAAGCAATTGGTTATTACACAAAAACTATAAAAGTTAATATACCAAAACTAAATAAAAATGAAATTACAATTGAATTAATTGAAAATGAGAACACGTTAAATGATGTAGTAATTTCAGGAACATTAAAAGAAGTTTTTAAAAAAGAAAGTACTATATCGGTTGAGGTTATTTCGCCAAAATTATTTCAGCAAAACCCTACGCCAAATCTTTTTGAAGCCATAGGAATGGTAAACGGGGTGAGGCCACAATTAAATTGTAATGTATGTAACACAGGCGATATTCACATAAATGGCATGGAAGGTCCTTATACCATGGTTATGATTGATGGTATGCCAATAGTTTCCGCACTTTCAACAGTTTATGGCTTAATGGGAATTCCTAATTCAATAATTGAAAGAGTAGAAATTCAGCGTGGACCTGCTTCCACTTTATATGGTTCGGAAGCGGTGGGTGGACTAATAAATATTATTACTAAAAATACTACTAAAGCACCTTTAGTTAGTTTTGATTTTAACACTACCAGTTATTTTGAAAACAACTTAGATTTTGCTTATAAATTAAAAATAAATAATAAAATACAATCGTTGTTGAGTGCCAATGTTTTTTACTTTGATAAAATTTGGGATAATAATAACGATGGCTTTACCGATATTACTTTACAAAAACGCATTTCACTATTTAGCAAAACCAATTTTGAAAGAAAAGAAAAGAAAACAGCCAACATTGCAGCAAGGTTTTTTTACGAAGACCGTTGGGGTGGACAAACAAGCTGGAATACTAATTTTAGAGGAGGCGACAGTGTTTATGGTGAAAGCATTTACACCAATCGATTAGAATTGTTAGGTAATTACCAATTGCCCTATTTTAAAGATAAAGTAGTTTTAAATACTTCGTTCAATATTCATGACCAGAACTCGGTATATGGAGTTACTTCTTATTTGGCTAAGCAAATAATTACTTTCAATCAGTTAACTTATGATAAAACAATTGCCCAAAAACACAACTTGCTAATTGGTGCTGCTTTGCGATATACTTTTTACGATGACAATACGCCAATTACTCAAAATATTGATTCAACCAATAGCGCAAGTATTACTTATTTGCCAGGTTTTTTTATTCAAGATGATTATAAAATAAATATTAAAAACAAGTTATTAGTTGGATTAAGGTACGATTTAAATTCAGTGCACGGACAAATATTTTCACCACGATTAAATTATAAATATACGCCCAATACTTTTAATACTTTTAGATTAAGTTTAGGCAACGGATATAGAGTTGTTAATTTATTTAGCGAGGAACATGCAGCATTAACTGGTGCAAGGCAGGTAATAATTTTAAACGAGCTTAAGCCCGAACAATCGTGGAATATATCGTTTAATTATGTTAAAAATATTGTGCTTAAAAATGGATTTATAAACTTAGATGCAAACCTTTTTTATACTTATTTTACCAATAGAATTGTACCTGATTATTTAACAAATGCCAATCAAATAATATTTAATAATTTAAATGGATATGCTGTAAATAGGGGAGTGAATTTAAGTGCCGATTTAAATTTAAAAAACAAATGGAAAGCCAATTTAGGTTTGACCTTAGTTGATGTTTTTGTGGTGAACAACGATAGTTTGAACAATGAAATAAAGCAAAACCAAATTCAAACTCCGCCATTAACTTTAAATTATGGAGTTAACTATCATTTTAAGAAACAAAATATAACCATAGATTTCACAGGAAACTTAACCAGTCCAATGATTTTACCGGTATTACCTAACGATTTTCGTCCTGCTGAATCACCATGGTTTGCAATAGTAAATGTGCAAATAAGCAAGCAGTTTAAACATAACCTCACTTTATACGGAGGATTAAAAAACATATTGAATTTTGTACCTCAAAATCCAATTATACGTCCTTTCGATCCATTTGATAAACAAGTAAATATTAATAATCCCAATCAATATACTTTTGACCCAACTTATAACTATGCACCTTTGCAAGGCATTAGGGCTTTTGCTGGTGTTAGGTATATTATAACAAAGTAATTTTTATTTTAGTCCAACTTTATTGATAAAATGCAGATTTAATAGCTGTTTAGAACAATTGTATTGGACTAACACAGATCTGCTTTCGGTATTATTAAATAACAAATATTATTTTTTTTACTTCATGCATTTGTTGCTAAATTTTATTTCTTTGAAGTAGTAAATAATGGCAATAAAAAAGTATTTAGTTCAATTTGTATTTCTATTTGTAATTACATTCATTACATTTTCCATTTATTGTGGAATTGATACAAAAACAGCTACAGATAGTAAGTATTTAAACCATAACGATACGGTAAAATATGTGGGTATGCAGCAATGCAGGAGCTGCCATGCCGATATTTACAATACTTACATTGAAACAGGCATGGGTAAAAGTTTCGATTTGGCAACCAAACAAAAATCGAGTGCAGATTTTACTAAACACCATGTAGTTTACGATAAATTTAAAAACTTGTATTACCATCCATTTTGGAAAAATAACAATATGTTTATTTTGGAATACAGAATGCAAGGAAAAGATACCGTTTACCAACGCACCGAAAAAGTTGATTACATTATTGGTTCGGGTCAACATACCAACTCGCATTTAATGAACGTAAATGGATTTGTGTATCAATTGCCATTAACTTGGTATACGCAAGATAAGAAATGGGATTTGCCACCAGGCTTTGAAAATGGAAACAACAGCCGCTTTAGCCGAACTGTTGAGTTTGAGTGCATGAGTTGTCACAATGCCTTTCCAAGTGTTACTGATTTTACTGCCAATAAATTTACCAATATTCCAAATGGAATTGATTGTGAACGCTGCCATGGACCTGGCGAAATGCATTTAAAAGAAAAGCTTGCAGGTAATTTGGTTGATACTACACATGAAATTGATTACACCATTGTTAATCCTAAAAAATTGCCTTGGGAGCGTCAAATTGATTTATGCCAACGCTGCCATTTGCAAGGAAACGCAATACTAAAAGAAGGAAAAACTTTTAAAGATTTTAAACCAGGTATGGTGTTAAGCGAATTTTGGGAAGTGTACATGCCTAAATACAAAGGTCAAGATGATGAATTTATTATGGCAAGCCATGCCCAACGACTGCAATTAAGCAAGTGTTTTACTGAAAGCAACAAACAAAATAAAACGGCTGGTAAAAACTTTGAAACTTTAAATTTAACTTGTATTACCTGTCATAATCCGCATGTAAGTGTGAAAAAAACGGGCACGCAAATATTTAACAATGCGTGTATTAAATGCCATTCAAACACCAATCAAACTTTGTGTAGCGAAACAGAAAAGAACAGAATGGTTAACAATAACGATTGTAGCAATTGCCACATGCCACGTTCGGGCACTATTGATATTCCACATGTAACCGTTCACGATCATTGGATAAAGAAACCTACAGCAAGTGCGTCAAAACAAAAAGATATTGATAAAATTAAAGAATTTGCAGGGTTGTATTGTATAAACAATAATGAAACTACCGAACGCTCCAAAGTAAAAGCTTTGATTAATTATGTAGAGAAATTTGAAGGAGATAAACTGGCTTTAAATAATGCACAACAGTTAATGAATACTTCGAAAGCTAATTGGAATGAAGAAAAAATTCACCTATTGTATTTGCAAAACGATTATGAAGGAATTATTGCCATTGCATCTTTCATTAATGTAAACGAACAAACCAATGCTTGGCTTTGTTACCGAGTTGGACAGGCTTTTCAATCTAAAAACGATCATGTAAGAGCTGAATTATTCTTTGAAAAAGCAGTGTCGCTTTCACCTCAAAGTATTGATTTTATTGATAAATTGGCTCAAGCCAAAATAATGCTGAATAAATTAGATGAAGCCATTTTGTTGCTAAATATTAATTTAAAAGCCAACAACAAGCAGGAGGGAAGTTATGTGAATTTGGGCTTTGCATACCTCAAACAAAACAATATTGAAGCAGCAAAAATCAATTATAACAAAGCTTTGACACTAAACCCCGATAACGAACAAGCATTATTAAATTTAGCAGCAGTTTATAATTTGGAAAATAATAAACTCGAAACGTTAAAATTATTGAAGCGTATATTGGTAATTAATCCCAAAAACGAAGAAGTGAAACAATTGATTGGGAAATTGAAATAGATAGTCAGTTCGAGCGGAGTCGAGAACCTTTAGCCTTTTCTCGACTCCGCTCGAACTGACCAATTGATAAATATTTTTTCTTTAATTTTATCTATTAGAGAAAACTTTAAAGACGTTACAAGCAACGTCTGTTACAAAAAGTAAAGACGTTTAATTAAACGTTTCTACCATGCAAACAGAAACCGATGAATTATTAAATCTACTTAAATATACAGAGCCTTTATTCTTGCGTTCGACCCCTTTGGGGTCGTATGTTTATAAAAACAAATTATGCTATAAACATTCGACCCCAAAGGGGTCGAATAACAATTTGGAAACGGTTTATTCTCTGAAGAGACGTTTAATTAAACGTTTCTACCATGCAAACAGAAACCGATGAATTATTAAAT
>JBAXCN010000094.1:0-10591 GCA_037141455.1 Bacteroidota bacterium | reverse complement strand
TTTCCAGCCATAAATTTTAAACAAAAGTAAAGTTTTACTGCATAAAAAAAGCGACTAGTTTTAATAGTCGCTTTAATTTTATTATTAAATTAGATTTATTTCTCGTCTAATTTTTTCATTTCCTCGTTGTAAATTTGCTCAAACTTCATTTTATCGTAATCAACAGCCAACTTAGCTTTGTCAGAAAGTTTGTTTTCCATAGCAGTTTTCAAAGCGTCTTTACTCATTTCTACTGCTACATAGGATGTATAAGTTCCATCTTTTTCACGGGCAGTTTTTTCGCAAAGAATTTTAACATCGTTTAATTGTTGGTTAATAATTTCGCGGGTTAAGTTGTTAAATTTACCCTTCATTTCTAAACCAGCATTTGTTTGGTATTCGTCTACATATCTATCGGTTACCGATTTAATTTTAGTTTCTATTAAACCAGCTAACCTTTGTTTTGCTACTACCAATGCTTTTTCGCGCGATAATGATAAGTCAGAACTTTTTTGTGATTGGGTTGCTCTGAAAACAGTCTCTGTTGAGCTTTTAAATTCATCACATGGTAAAGCTGCTATGATATTAGACTCATCAGCAACTACTATACCTTTTTTTGATTTACATGAAGCAGCTACTAATAATAAGGCTGCCGTTGATAGATAAATTAACTTTTTCATAATTTTTAGTTTTTCTCGTTTGCAATTAATAATTTTTTTTTAAGATTTCCAATTTTTGTGCCAAACTTATTATAAGTTTAACTTTTGTAAAATTTTTAAAGTAATTTTATTTGTTTTTTTATTCTTGTTTTTCATTTAATAAACCCATTTTGTAGAGTAGTTCTTGGTATAATTCTTCATTAAATTTTCTAATTAGTTTTTGATAAGCATCGTACGAGGCTGCATTTTCTGTAGCTTTTAACCCTTTTACGCCATTAAAGTTTTTGTTGTAAATACTATTATTGGCTTTATTTAAGGTAATGGTGGCATCGAGGTAAACCACCTGCATATCGTAAGCTATATTTCCTTTGGTGGTATTGGCTTCAATTGTTAAAAAATAATTGGCAGCCGCGGCTTCGTTGGTAATATTAATTCCGTTTTCCGTTAAATAACTTTTTAAGGCATTAGCCAAAGCTTGGTCTTTATTTTTGATGTTGAATGATTTTTCGTTCGATTTGATAAAAACATTCAATGTTTCACTTTCAACTTCAATATTTTTTTCACAATTTATTTTTTTATATAAATCAATAGCCAATAAATTATTAGCCAAAATATACTCATTGAAAAGTGCTTCTTTATCTAACATTATTTTAAAAATAGTTGTTTTGTTTTTTGTACTAAAACTGTTTATTTTAAAATTTAAAGTTCCTTTTTCATTTACCTGTTTTTTGCTTATTTCAATATCGGCTTTGCCACTTATTATGTTTATTATAAATGGAAAATTGGTTATTGGTTTTAAGTTTTGCTTATTTTGAATTTGAAAATTTAATTGGTAATTATTTAATTGATAGGGTTTTAGTTTAATGTGGTCGCTGTTAGTTTTTATTTCAATTTGATTATAAAAAGAACTAATGTTTTTGTAAGCATCTTGATACAGTTCATTTATTTGTCGCTTTAAATCTAAATCAAATTCAAAATATAAATAGTTTTGAATTTGGTTAGTTGCCATAAAATAATAGTTAATACCTTGGTTGTAATTACTTGTATTAAAATTTTCATTCCCAAGCATCATATAGTTTTTGGCAATTTGCAAGGCAGAATTGGCTTTGTCTTTTTTTGCTTGGTAATAACTCTTTTTACTTAGTCTATAATAAACCCAATATTGGTTTTTATCTTGCCAACTATCTACCAATTCGTAACCCTCAAGTTCTTTAATGGTTTCGGTGGTTACAGAGCTAATATAACTTTGTTTTACTTTTTGATTGATTTCAATGGTTTGTAACGAAGTTTGGCCAATAATTTTCACAGTAATTTCATTGGCCAAACTTTGAAGTGCTCTGCTTTTTGCTGCTTCCATGTAATTATCAAGTTTTTTATCGGCATAGGCTATACCAACAAAAAAATCCGAATTTATTGGATATTTTAAAATCCATTCAGGTTTTGCTGTTTGAGCTTGTGTATTTATTTTAAACAAAACAAATACACAAACCAAAAGGTACTTAATAATTACTTTCATTTTATTATTTTTTTCTGCTCTCAATTTCTGATTTTAATTCAGCAGCTTTTTTAAAGTCTTTTTTCTCTACCGCATTTTTCTTTAGTAATTCTAATTCCTCAATGCTAAAGCTGGCGTAGTTGCTAGTAGCAGGAGCCGCATTTAGCTTGGTTGGTTCATAGTTAAAATTACTAACACTTGGGCTATATTTATCAAAAAAAGCACTGGTAGCCTTAAAAATTCCGGCATTGAAAGCAGTTTCCCAATTTTTCTTTGGGTTAGTAGGTGCCGCCAAATCATTTAATAAAAAGCTTAAACTAAAAATACTAGTTAAAACGCCAATACTTGATGCAGATTCTGGATCTTTTGGGTCAATTAGCAAAGAAGGTAATATTCCTAATATTGCATATGCACCAGGAGCAGTGGTTTGTGTTTCAAAATTTCCTTCAAAATCTATTCTGGCTAAAAAATCATTTTTAGGTGCATAATAAAACTGTAAAGATCCAATACTTAGGTATTTATGTGTATTATTCAAAAAACCGCTTTGCATATTGTACGAAGTGCCATAATAGGGAATTACCACCAGTTCTGCATTTATTTCGTTTGCAAAATCAGCGTATTTATCGCGGGAGTTTTTGGTATCTTCTAATGGCAAGCCAGAACGAGTAAATAAGTTAACGGTGGTATTGTAATCAATTACCCTATAACCTTTTGCAGTAAAATTATTGGCTATTAATTGCCAATTGTAATTTCTCCAATATTCGGGGTCTTGCATACTGATTGGCATTCTGTTTGGAATAATTGCCACTGTGCGCATTTTTACTTTATCTGCTGAAATACTTTGTTCAGAATAAAGCCTAGCTGTAGAATTGATACTTTGGCATGAAGTGATGGCTACAACTGTAATTGCAACTAACCAAAGTGTGTAAAATTTAATTTTCATATGTTGTTTAGTTTATGGTTTTTTTAATTTGTTTATTTCTTTTTGAATTTCGTCTGCCTTCTTATAATCTTCTGCATCCATTGCTTTTTTAAGGTCTTCTTCTAAATCTTTTACCGATTTTTTAGCTGGTTGTTTGCTGCTATTATCTGGTGTGGTTTTGTCTTTTTTCTGACCAGTTCTTTTATCTATTTCTTTTTGTAATGCTTCTGCTTTGGTATAATCTTCTGCTTTTAATGCAGCCTCTAATAGTTTCTTTAATTCTTCAGTGCTTAATTTTGCATATTTATTTTGCTCAGCTCTTTTAGTTATTTCGGCTTGGATATCGTTAGCTTCATTATATTTTTCGGCTTTCGTTGCTTGCTCCAAAAGTTTTTTAAGTTCTTCATCACTGTATTTTGAGTAGTTGGTTTTAGTAGTTGTTGGTGCCTCAGCAGGAGCGGGCGAGTTTGACTCAATTGGTGCTAAATTATAGTTCAGTGTTGGCTGATTTTGATTATTTGACGGTTTAGCGTTTTGTGTATATTTAGGTTCTCCAAAATGATAGCTTAAACTAATAGTTGGAAGTAATGCCAATGGATCGTCAAAATCCATTAGGAATAAGTCAATGTTTTCAGTTAGCCCAATATCAAAACCTTTCATAAATTCGTAACCACCTCCAATTGCAAATCCTGGTGTTTCTATAATGTCTTCAAAATCATATACAAATCCTCCTGAAATTGGCATGGTAAAATATGGGCCAAATTTTAAGTATGCATTTTTAGGTCTGTATCTAAACAAGCCAGAAACCTTAAATAAGTTTATTGATTCAAATCCATCGTTTAGGACCCCAAAATGAATGCCTGGACCGAAACTAAAATCTTTACCAATATTTATTTTATATCCAATACCAATGGCACGCGCATCTCCTAAATTTAAATGAAAAGGTTTTTGTCCACCTGTTAAAATAGCATTTTTACTTGTTGCATTGCTAGTTGGTACTTGTTTAGTCTCAGTTTTTTTGTAAAATAAATCTGAGTTTTGTGCTAACAAACTATTGCATGCAATGAGGAATGTGATGATGGTGGTTTTTAGTTTCATTTTTATTTTAGCTTGTTAATTTCTTTCTGAATTTCATCTGCTTTTTTGTAATCTTCAGCATCCATGGCTTTTTTCAGATCTTCTTCTAGCTCTTTCAATGTTTTTTTAGTAGGCGTATTTGTTTGATTTGTATTTCCTTTAATATCTTTTTTATTGGCTACTCGTTTGTCTATTTCTAGTTGAATATTTTCAGCAGATTTATAATCTTCTATTTTTAAGGCATTATCAAGTAGTATTTTTAACTCTTCATTACTGCTTTTAGCATATTTATTTTGTTGTATTCTTTTGTTTATTTCCTGCTGAATGATGTCGGCCTTTTCAAACTCTTCTTTTTTTAATGCTAATTGCAACAAATCATTTAAGGTAGAATCTGATAAATCTTTGTAAATAGATGCTTTGGATGCTTCAATGTAATTTGTTTGAGGTATTAAAGTTTGGTTTATTAAATCAGGTGTTTTGCCTTTAATCGCTAATAATCTATCCGATTTATATTGAGCTTTAATTTTTAAAAGGGCTTCTTTTTCTTTACGAGTTAAAAAGGCACCAAGGTAGCTATATGAAATAAAAATGGCATCTACGCTGTAACTTCTTTCTTGTTCTGATGTCTCTGATCCTTGGGTTACTTCTATTAATGTACCTCCAGAATATCTGTAATTAATTGAAAACATCGAATTGTAACTTCTTAAACCCAAACTTGTAACATTACCAAAGAAACCAGAGGCCGGAGAAAACACTTGCCCAAATTGAAAATAGTTTTGAATTACAAGTTTATTTCTATTAAACATTAATCCTAAATTTCCACATAAATAGTCCGTTTCCATATTTTCATCTGCTACTACTCCGTAGGAGTTAATTGTGTTCACTTTAAATTTTTCCGCTCCAAATGCCAAACCTGTTTGAAGGTATAAATTTTTAACCAAAGGCCAGTAAAGATTAAACTTTAAGCCATAACTAACTCCAGCTTTTTTATCAATATCCTTTGCTTCTAGTTTCAATCCACTTTTATATGTTTCATAATTATATTTACCTCCTAAATTAAATCCGTAATTAAATCCAAATTCAAATCTTAATTTTTTTGGTGTATTAAATATTATGTTATAAAAAGTATCTAAATTTCTGGCATGTGTTGATTCAACTTTTGATAAAAGTTCATATCGTAACTTTGTCTTCTCCTTACGGTCCAAATTATTATTGGAAGATTCGTACATTAAATCTGATTGAGCATATATGGCGAAAGCTGAAAATGCCATTATCAAAATAGATAATATTAATTTTGTACCTAAGTTCTTCATTTTTAATAAAATAGGTTTATAGGTGTACAATTACCACGCGAAATATAAAAGTAATTGCTAATTATCGGTACTCCATTAGAATTCCTGATTTCATAATAATATGAACCTTCTTCTAAATTGTTGCCGGTATATACAGCTAAAGTATTGGTTGAATAACCACAATCAAAATTACTTGTGCTGCTGAAATAATTTGGCAAACTAGTTATAAAATCACCATTTATATAAAGTCTTATTGCACCTTGATTGCCAATATGATTATAAATTTCAACCTTGCCTTTTGTTGTAGTTGGTGCATTTACTGGCTTTAAAGCTAGAGTTGGCTCCACAATGGATTTTTCGCAGCCCATAAATAGAATTATACTAAATAAAAATAGTATTTGTAAAATTTTCTTTTTCATTTTTTTCTTTTTTTGTTATTTTAGTTACATTTATTTAAATATTTTTGAATTTGGTCATAATCGTCTACACTGGTTTCAGTGCGCATGTATATGGTTAAATGCATTTTTCCATCTCTGCATTTTTTGCTATTTATTAATAATTTACCTAATTCTCGGTGTAAGTAAGGGTAGGTGTTATTGTATTTTAAACCATCATTTAGAAAAATTTCTGCTAGTTCTGTTTTGTTTAAATTGGCTTGGTAAGTACCCATTACATAATAAGGCAAGTACATGGCAGGCCAAAGTTGGTTAACTTGTTTGGCTAGTTCGGCAGTGGTTTTACTTACTCCAAAGTCAAAAAATGTTTTATAAAATTGTGCAAATACATACACATCGTTGCTCGAAAATTGCGCGGCACTTACACCTTGCATTCCACCTAAAACGGTTTGTAATAATTTTTCAACTTGAGGTATTTTTGGTGTATAAATTAACGCATTAATGCAGGCTTCAATAGCAGCATGGTTGTTAAGTGCCGATGCTTGGGTTTTAGCTATACCATACCAAATACGTGCATCTTCAGGATATTTATTCGATAAAAAAGTAAGTAAATCTAATGCTTTATTATCGTCATTGTTTATCATGTGGTAACTGGCGTTTAAAAGCATAATGTCTAAATCCGCACTATTTAGTTTTTTTGCAATTTTTATGGCAGCTTCAGCTTCTTCATTATTTTCCAATTGTAATAAAAATTGTGCTTTGTAGTAATAAGCCAAATAAAGCTTAGGTGATGTTTCTATTATTTCATCGCAATAATTTATTCCATTTTGGTATTCGGCTTTTTTGCGAGTTCTTGCTGGGTCAAGGCCAAATATTGGAAAGGTTTTAGCCAATGCTTTTACCTTATCTAGTTTATTGTATACCTGAAGTGGAATATCCGACAAATCGGCATTTGAGTTATTGGAAGCTTGTAAAAGGCTATTGCCAATATTGAATGAAGCTGTTATTTTTTTTGCTAGCTCGCTTTGAAGGTTAAAAAGGTTGTTTATACTACCATTTACCGAATTACTGCTAATAACTTGACCTGTAGTAACACTAACAGTTCGTGTGCTAATTTTTATAGTTTCGTTTAGTGCCGTTATTGAGCCAAATACAAAATATTGAACTCCTAAAAGCCTTCCGGTTTCAATAGCTGTTTTCTCGTCAACTAAACCTGAGTTTTGGAGTTTAACTTCTTCTATTATTTTATTCAAATATTCACGCTCTACCACCCTAACAGTGTGGTCGTTGGTTAGTATTTCAAATATGGCTTCAGTACAACTTGCACCTAAAAAGTCTTTTTCAGTTCCACCACCTAGTGTTTTAAAATTTGAAATGGCAACTGTTATTGGTGATGCTCCATGTAATTGGTGTGCTTTAAAAACTATAATTAAAAAAATAAATTTAATTAAAATTTTGATTTGTATTTTTTTAGTCATCGTGCTTCAAATTAAAACAATTTGCAATGTTTAAACAATACCAAAAGTTTGGTATTTTTTAAAAAAAGAAAATAACTTTAAATAAGCATTTATCTATAAGTTGTAATATTTAACAGTCTGATGATTAATATAATTGACTTTTAAAACAGAATTTTTTTTTCCTTTATCTTAAAATGATATTAAAAAAAAATTGCATTTCGTTAAATTTATTATCAAACTTAACTTAGCTAAATTTTAATTGATGTTAAAATTATTTCTTAATTTCTCACAACATTTCAAATGTTATTAAGTAATCTTTAAGTTAACTAAGAAATGAGATTGTTACAAAACGTTTACAATAAACAAATTTAACCAAACTAAAATAATTGAATTATGAAAGAGGTTTGTTATATAATTGAGTTGTTTTTTTTATTATATAATGGGTTTCACTTCCACAATTTCCATGTTTACGGGGTTTTCTACTTTTTCGTTAAGCAAAGCAAAATCTATTACATCCAACATATTTTTTACATAATGAAAGGTAATGTCGTTCAAATAAGTTTTATTTATTTCTTCCACATCTTTTCTATTAATTTCACATAGTAATATGGTATTAATTCCAGCACGTTTAGCAGCCAATATTTTTTCTTTTACACCTCCAATTGGAAGTACTTTGCCACGTAGTGTTATTTCGCCAGTCATAGCCAATTGAGGTTTAACTTTACGTTGGGTAAATAAACTTGCTAATGAGGTAAGCATGGTAACACCGGCAGAAGGTCCATCTTTTGGAACTGCTCCAGCTGGCACGTGTATGTGTATATCAAATTGGTTAAATACTTTTGGGTTAATACCCAAATATTCGCAATGTGATTTTAAAAATGTTAATGCTGTTAATGCTGATTCTTTCATCACATCACCAAGCTGCCCAGTAAGTTGTAGCTTTCCATTGCCTTGTGTTAAACTACTTTCAATAAATAGTATTTCGCCACCAACACTTGTCCACGCCAAACCAGTAACTACACCTGCTACATCATTGCCTTGGTACATTTCTTTTTCCCCTCGTTCTACGCCAAGTATTTCTTGTAAATCGTCAATGCTAAAAGTTTTTTTATTCTTTTTAAACATTACTTTTTGCATTGCAACGTGGCGGGCAATAGCAGCAATTTGTTTTTCCAATCCACGCACTCCGCTTTCGCGAGTGTAACCATCAATTACTTTTTCAAGTACTTGGTTGCTTATTTCAAAACTATTTAGTTTTAAGCCGTGGTTTTTTTCTTGTTTGGGTATTAAATATTTTTTGGCTATTTCTATTTTTTCTTCTAATGTGTAGCCATTAATTTCAATTATTTCCATCCTATCTAACAAAGCAGGTTGTATTGAATCTAAATTATTAGCAGTGGCTACAAACATTACATTGGAAAGGTCGTAATCAATTTCAATAAAATTATCGTAAAAAGTACCATTTTGTTCAGGGTCGAGTACTTCTAATAGAGCACTTGAAGGATCGCCTCTAAAACTGGTTTGTATTTTATCAATTTCATCTAATACAAATACTGGATTATTGCTTTTTACTTTTTTTAGGTTTTGAATAATTCGACCGGGCATTGCACCAATGTAAGTTCTACGGTGTCCACGTACTTCGCTTTCATCGTGCAGTCCTCCTAACGAAATTCTCGCATATTTTCTATCCAATGCTTTTGCAATTGATTTTCCTAAGCTAGTTTTACCCACACCCGGAGGGCCGTATAAACACAATATCGGACTTTTCATATCGCCTTTAAGTTTTAAAACAGCCAAGTATTCTAAAATACGTTTTTTTACTTTTTCTAATCCAAAATGGTCTTCATTTAAAATTTCTTCAGCTCGTTTTAAATCAAAATTATCGGTGGTAGTTTCATCCCATGGCAAATCTAAAAGCGTATTTAAATAATTTATTTGAATACTGTAATCAGGAGCCATTGGATTAATTCTTCTAAGTCTTTCTATTTCCTTATTAAAGGCTTCTTCCACTTCGGGCTTCCATTTTTTTTCTTTGCCTTTTGCAATTAAAGTTTCAATTTCTTTTTCAGGACTTTCTGAACCTAATTCTTCGTTTATGGCTTTAATTTGTTGGTGCAGAAAAAACTCACGTTGTTGTTTATCCAAATCACCACGAACTTTATCTTGTATTTTATTTTTTAATTTAAGCAGTTCTTTTTCAGCCATCATTTGTTCTAATAAAACAATGGCCATTTTGCTAACACAATCGTTATCTAATATTTTTTGCTTCGCAGGTAAATCAACATTTAAATTAGTTGCAACCAATGCCATTAATAAAAACGGATTGTCAATTCTTTTTACTCCATTAATTAATTCGGTTGAAAAAGAGCCTTGTAACTTCATTATATCTGCCGAAACACTTTTTATAGTTTTAAGTAAATCTTTGGTTTCATTAGCAGTTGAATCATCAATTTGGTCATTAACACTATATGAACCAACTAAATAAGGCTCACTTTTGGAAATTGATTTTAAAGTTACTTGCTTAATTCCTTGTAAAAAAACTGTTTCTTGGTTGTTAGGTAATTTTATTATTTTTAAAACTTTAGCTAAAGTTCCAATTTTGTATAAGTCTTCTAGTAAAGGTTCTTCTGCATTTACATTTTGCTGCGCTACAACTAAAATATACGATTTATTCTTTTTTGCATCTTTAATTAATTTATTCGATTTTACTCTGCCAATACTAACAGGTAAAGCCATAAGAGGAAATAATACTGTGTTTCTTAAAGGTAATATTGGCAGATGTTCGGGCAAATCTTCCAGATTTAAATTCAAATCTTTATCGTTTAATGTTATTGGAATAGTTTCAAAGTTTGCATCATCGTTTTCTGCCCAGTCTTCAAACCCCGACTCTTCTAGTATATTTATCATAAATACAATTTTTTTTTAGTAATAGAATAGGTATGTTTTACAATATAAATGCCAAAGATTGTTTTTAGGTTTAAAGTTTACGTGTTGATTATTGCGAGTTGATTATTGCGAGTTGATTATTGCGAGTTGATTATTGCGAGTTAATTATTACGAGTTGATTATTGCGGGTTTATTATTGCGGGTTTATTATTGCGGGTTAATTATTGCGGGTTAATTATTGCGGGTTTATTATTGCGAGTTAATTATTGCGGGTTGATTATTGCGAGTTGATTATTGCGTGTTGATTATTGCGTGTTGATTATTGCGAGTTGATTATTGCGGGTTGATTATTGCGAGTTGATTATTGCGGGTTAATTATTTCTGTTTATTAAACTCTACGAAACAATTCTCATTTCACAATTCTCATTT
>JBAXCN010000093.1:0-11043 GCA_037141455.1 Bacteroidota bacterium | reverse complement strand
TTGCTCTTTCAATGTAGTTGATGAAGTATTAACTATTCCTGCGATTCTACACATGGTTTATTCGAGGCAATATTTTATGTAGTTCTTCGGCAATTTGATTATTGTATCTTTTCCAAGTAAATTGTTTGGCTGTTTCTGCAGCAGATCTTCCCATTGCTTTTTTTAGTTGAGGGAACTGTAAAAAATTAGTCATTGCATTGAATAAAGCCTGTTTATCTCCTACGGAGATAACAATTCCATTTTTAACAGTTACCAATTGTGCTGCACCGGTGTTTTTAGTAACAATTACGGGAAGTCCTGAAGCCATTGCTTCAAGTACAACTGCAGCCCAACTATCTAAAAAGCTAGGGAATACAAATACATCCCCTGCACGCAGTTCTTTTGCTAAGTCTTGCTGATTAATATATGGTTTATAGGAAATATTCTTTTGTTCCAAATAGGTATTCAATATTGCAGAAGCATCACCAGGAGGTCCTATTAAAGTTAGTTTTACTTCATTCTTTGGAAGTTCCGAAAATACTTTTAATAACAAATCAACCCCCTTTCTTTTGGTGATTATACCCGTATATATAAAATGTAAGGGCTGCTGCTCTTGATTTGGCAATCTTTCACTTTCTTTAAAAATGAATTCATTAAAACCCAAAGGATTCACTATAATTTTTTCTTTTGGAATGGAGGCATCAATTAAAGTTTTAGCTGCAAAATTTGATAAACAAAATATAGAATCTGCCAACTCATATTCTTGTTTTTTTAGATGTGCTATTTTTTTGAACAATATGGGTGATCCTGTTATTTGAATAAAGAAATCATAGGAAATGCGTAAGCTTTCTATAAAGTCAGGATGAACCTGAGACAAATCCAACCATTTTATAGCACCAATGGAATCGGAAGCTTTGAATGATTGAATGGATGACTTTTCATAACCAATAACCAATTGCGGTTTCCATTTTTTAATGTATCGGCTAACCCATCTATCTTGCAAACGATCTTCCCAATAAGACTTTTGTTCTACCTCAAATGGCAAAAGCTTAATTAAGAAATGAAAAAAAGTAGCCCAAAAACGAGTAATAACTTGTTTATCTTTTATTGAATCATCAGAATACCTAATTAAATAAGACTTGAGAGGTGTCAGCGAAATAGTTTTTTCTATTAATCTTTTTGATCTATACCAGTAGGCAGTTGCAAAAACAACTTCATGCCCAGCTTCATTTAAGGCTTTAAAAGTTTGTTTACTGTATTGTATTGAAGGATTAGAGAGTAGTATTTTCAAAAAGATCGATGTATTTTTTTGCAATAAAACTTCTTTTATGCATTGCTAAATGATTGTTTAGCTTTTGATGATATGCATTATCTGGTTTAAACGCTAATGCTTCTTTTATAGTCGATTGGATGGATACAGTATCATTTGGTTCAAAATAAAATGCCAATCCTCCACTTGCTTCAACAAGACCAGGTTTATTGGAGCAGGCTATTGTACAACCACATGCCATTCCTTCTAAAGCAACTACACCAAAAGGCTCGTCCCATATGGAAGGAATAACCAACACTTTCGCTTTGTTTAAAGTGTTAACCAATTCTAGTCCTCGGATGGAGCTGCTAAATTTAATTTGTCCTTCTAATTGATTCTCTTTAACTAATTTTTCCAATGCGGCTTTCTCGGGACCATCTCCAATAATCAAACAATTGATTTTAATCTTATGTTGAATGAAGGTATTAATCAATCTATCAACACCCTTATCAGAAACCAACCTTCCTAAGAAAAGTAAATCAATTGATCGTTCAGAAAAGTTTTGTTGAATAAACTCAGTTCCGTAGAAATTGTGAATAACAGTAGATTTTACTTTAAGCGTATTGGCTATAAAATTGCTCACTGAAATATTATGTGCTAATTGAGCAAAAAACTGTTTTAGAAATGCAGTTCTTGCTCCCTTGTGATTGTACTGAATATGATTCACCAACCACCATTTTTTTCGATTGAATAAACCTGGAAAAATATTTTTTAAACTTATATTGGCTTCTAAATAAATATCTGCTTTGGAAATTGCCGAATGAATTTGTATCCAAGACTTTCTAACAAAAACCGAATAACTTAAATCGGATTTTTTATCTGTTTGCTTTGTAGATGTAAAAACAATTACATCATGACCCATCATTGTAAATTCTGCTGCAAGGCCTGCCATGATATTTTCGAGGCCACCAATATTGGGCAGAAAAGTAGAGCTGTAGATGATGATTTTCATTGATAATTAAAAAATTCAAATAGAGAATCAACCTTATGGTTTCTTGAAAACAAAACCGACTGAATTTGAAAAGAATCTACTTTTTATATATATATTCTTACCAATAATTGGCATTACATCCTCATAATTATAATGTATGCTTTGAAGTGTTAGCATGTTTTCATTCAAAATTCTTTCCATGTCTTTTTTGAATAAACAGGTGATATGTGCTGGATAACAATTGTCTTGAAAAAAACGATGTTCACTTTTAAATAAGAAATAAAGCTTACTAAATAAATTTAGATTGTTTGGTGTGCTAATAAATCCTAATCCACCGGGTTTTAGTATCCTTGCTATTTCTCTTACAAAATGTCTTGGATTTTCTATATGTTCAATTACTTCTAAAGAAAAGACAAAATCAAAACTTTCATTGGGTATATTCCAATCTTCGTTCAAATTTGCATGAACAAACTTGATTTGTGAGTGATTGATCTTGGCATCAAAAAAATCAACCATCGTAACTGACTTTACCAATGGCAATAATAATTTGGTCAATTCTCCATCACCTGCTCCTATATCTGCAACATCGAATTGTTTAGTTGGATTAAAATCTTTAAAGGCCCTTAAAGCCATATCCTTAATAGAATGAGAAGACATGCCTTTCTCCTGTATACCCACTATCGTTTCAAGTTCCATCTAATTAACCAATATTAATTTTCTTAAAATAATCCAATTGACGTTTAACATTTAATTCGGAATTCCAATATTTCATTTTTTGTTTACAATTAAGCGAGAATTGAAGTAATTCATTTTTAGGTAATGAAGAAACATATTGCATTTTAGCTGATAATTCATCTATATATCCTGTAGTATATACCCATCCTGTAATATTTTCTTCCACAAGATCTAACCTAGATCCAATTCTATCAGAAACAATTACAGGTATACCACATAACATAGATTCGTTAACAGGCAACCCGAAAGGTTCATGCTCAGAACAAAAAACCAAGCAATTACTTGATGTATAATATTCCGGTAATTTTGAATAATTCACAAAACCAGTAAATATTATTTTATCATTTAGGCCCTCGGAAATAGACAGTTCTTTTAATTCTTTAAGTAGTGGGCCATCCCCAATCATGATGAGCTTAACATCTTTTTCTTTTGCAAAAAGTGAAAAAGCCTTTATTACATCAGATGGTTTTTTTCTTTCAATGAATTTTGCACAAAATATAAAAACAAAAGTTGAATTTGCAATTCCAATTTGACTACGAAAAAATTCAATATTAGTAGAATTTGAAAGAGCAGTAATGTACTCTTCATCAACTACATATGGTGTGATAGTAATTTTTAAAGCATCAATCTTAATTACATTTTTTAAAAACAATTGAGAAGCAGTAGATGGAACAAAAACTCCATTAGCCCATGTATTATATAAATATCTTAAAATTGCTGGTTTCAATTTCATCATGAAACCCCTGCTTTTTGAATTGGCTTCTATATAAGTAATATCCGTGGTAAGAATTATTTTTTTATTGTAGTATTTAGCTGCAAACATTGCAATCCAGAAGCTTGCATTATTATGCCCATAAACAACTACAACAGAGGCTTTCTTGACATATTTAATTACCTCAAAAGAGAATAATTTAAAAAAAGAAGGGCCAAATTTAAATGGCCATTGATTGTTAAAAAACAGATTATTATACCCCTTTACAACATCTATATCAAAAGCACGATGATTAATATTTTCTTCATCTTCAATATCAACTTTCGAAGGCTTAATTAAATAACTAACCAAGTAACTAATATTTGAATTACTGTTTAGTAATCTATATGGCCTATTATTTTGAATTGGGTGGGTTGCTAAATATAAAATAAATATTTTATTATTTAAGTTATCCAAAATAAGGTTTTGGGTTAGCATTTAATATTAATCGCCTATTAGTATATTCTAAAAAATAAAAATGATCTACTAATATTATACCTAAAGCAGCAAAAGTTGAGTTATATACATTAAAAATTATTGGAAAAAATAAAAGTAGTATAATAAATAAACCAATTTTTGGAATTTGTGGTATTAATAAATTTTTTAAAATTACATACAAAATGAAAATACGTGTAAATAACAACAAAAATCCTCCTTCTAAAACGATTCTCACAATTTCAGATTCAAAGAAGCCATATTCTTGAACATAAGGAGATACTCCAAAAAGTTTTGTAGCACCTTGGTATGTGCTCCCGATACCAACTCCAAAAAAGGGATAATTACCATTAAAATTAATTACTTCTATAAAATCATTAATGATTCTACTTTTTTCTTCTCCAGTTTCAATTCCACTATTTCTTCTCTCTGCAAAACCTGCAAAAGATGAGCTTAATGTATCAAAAAGTTTTTCATTCCCAATTCCAAGAATAATAGTTGAAAAAATAAGTATCGGAAAAACAAGTTTGAAATCAAATATAATTTTTGTAAATGTTAAGTATTCCGAATATCCAATAAGTAATACAATAATTAGATACAAATAAGTTGCACCTCTGGAACCACTCATAAAACAGGCAAAAATTCCGAGAAGTAGTAGCATGATTATGTAGATACTTTTATAGTGATATTTAACTAATGCCCATATAAATAAACTATTAAAAAATAAAAATGCAGTAAATCCACTAATATAAGAGAAAGTACCCGACACTCTCGCTGAATTACCTACCAATGCAATACTACCAACAGCCTCGACATCAGCATAAGTATTAATAAAACTATCAGGAGGTTGAGTATACTGAAAAAATACAAGCAATAATTGGCCCAAGCCTACTACTATTAAAAATTGAATAATTAATTCAAATGCAAAAAACTGTCGATTATTTATATAAAAAAATAAAATAAAGAAAAAAGCGAAATGTAATAGAAAGCCAAGTATACCATGAAAAAATGTTAAATTTAGTGGATTAAGTATCCCAATTATCAAAACAAAAATTAAAAGAAATATCTCAGCTTTTCCCAAACGCCAATTTCTGAGCCCCCCCCTTATAAAAATAAATGAAAATGGCACTAATATTTGAATCAATAAAATAATATTTCCAATTTGTTTATCTAAAATAATCCACTTTCTAATTGCCCCACTAAATACAGTAAACAAATAGACGTACATAAACACCTTTAAATAGATATTTAATTTTTCTTTCGGAAAAGATATACGCTGCATTAAAATATTAACTTAAAATATCTGAATAAAATTTGATAGACTCACTCCATTGCATTTTTGAGTAATAGGTTAATTTTGAGTGTTTTATAAGATTATTCCTAAGAGGGATATTATTGATTAGATTTTGTATTTCAGCTGCAGCCAGAATAGGGTTATTAAATGGTACAAAAAATATATTTTCATTGTGCTTAAATATATTCAGATCTGTCAGGTCGCCACATGTTGAAATTATTGGCAATCCTAGAGCCATTGCAGAAGCAATAACACCACTTTTCGTAGATACACCACCTTCCCCTTTGTTAGAAACGAATTCGATATTTACAAAATAATGTGTATTAGCCAAGGCTAAACAATATTCATTATCCGGCAAGTTTACATGATACTTTATGCACTTTTGTAAATTGTATTTTGTGGTTAACATGTCAATTCGAGTAAGATCATTTTTATCTGCGCGACCTGTAATATTAACAACAAAATCATTCACATAATTTAGATGCAATTGAGAAATTATTTTAAAAAAGCTTTCATTACTCCTATTTGCAGAAGTTGTTATTATAATAGGATACTTTTTTTGTTTAAGTTCAACAAGTGTTTTGTTCAAAAGATTTTCAAAATTAGAGGGAATTGGAATAATTTTTGATTTAAAAGGAAGTAACATTTTAGCATAATAAACATTACTCGTTAAAATTGAATTTGAGCTACAACACAATAAATAAGAAATAACTCTTTGTAAAAAAGCTCTAGGGATTGAGATTATTCCATTATTTGTAAACCGAATGCCTATCTCATGAAAATTTACTAATATTTTTGTTCCAAATAATCTAGACAAAATTAAAATAAATGTAAAAGTGAAAGGCAAACCAGTTTTCGAGAAAGAATAAGGCACATATTGTACAAAAAGCCAAGATGGTTTGTATTTTCTAATTGTTTTCAAAAGTTGAAAACACCCATTAAAATTCCAATTATCAATATTTAAATCAATAATATCTTGATTGATATAAAATGAAGTCTCTTGTAATTTTTTTAATGATATAAGCTTTGGATTAAAATTTTTGTGTGTTAGTTCGTGATACAGGTTTACTGAATAATCAGAAACTCCATCATTTTCGAGTGATAAATTATTTGTAATAATAAAAACAATCGATTTAGGCATCATTACATCAAATTACCTTACTTAACCATTTGTTTAATTGCAACAATTAAATAATTAAGTTCATTTATTTGAGTAAATTTTATAAACAAAAAAAGAACTGAAAATATTCTACTGAATAGCATGTTTATTCAGATTTTTAAAATATATATCTATCTGTTGTAAAAAATATGTGGCAACTTTCTCGCAAGAATAATTTTCTACCCATTTAAAAGAATTATTCAATAATTTGGAGATTTCAGTGGCTCCCAAAAGTTCAATTTTGGCTATTAAATCATGTTCAGTAGAATAAACGATAGAATTTTGTTCTGAAAGTCCAAAAGGTGCACAACCACTAGGTTTATCATGTAAATTTTTAAAACATAAAATCACGCCTTTTGCAGCATACTCATAGTGCCTTAAACAATCCCATCCTGCTCTTTTAGTAGTAATTCCAAACTTCGAATTATTTAAATCTATAATATAATCTGTGGCTGATGCGTAAACAGGTTTCCAAATTCCTATATCGTTTGTATTATTAAAAATAGATGTAAGAAATGGGTCTACATTATAATCAACAAAAGATTTACTCTTAATTTCTACTACAGATTTATCTATAAAATTAGCAGGTATTGACATTGATATTGGAATAGTCATCCGTTTTGAAAAAAAATAGTTCAGAATTTTATGAATTATTTTTTTTTGCTTTTTAATACCATACTGTGTGTAACAAGTTTCAAATTCTCTTTTAAAATAGGGCACTTTGGTATAACATTTAAAAAAAAGACTTATTTCATCTTTCAACCGTTTTTTAATACTAAAAAACGGGAAGATTGAAGGAGAATCATATCCATCAATTATAATCAACTTATGACTTAACTTTTTATTTTTATATAATTGATTAAATAATTTATAATCACTTGCTATATCACAAAATAAAATAAGGTCATATTCCTCAATATCTCTCTGCCAAAAAGTTCTTTTACCTATAACATTAACAACATCATCAAGTAATCCATACAAAGTAGCACCTCTATTACCTGTTTTTTGTAAAGCATCAAAAGTTGCATCTTTATACAAAAAATCCATTCTAGGGATGTCTACAACCTCTATACCATCAATTTTTTTTAAGCCATAAATTAAACCATCAACAACGTAATTAGGTATAGTGCTATTGATAGCTAAAATTTTCATTACTCGATTTATAGATATTCTTTAATTAAAAGGTTCCTTTGACAATAAATTTAAATGTCTCTGGTTTGGATAAATGCCATTTTAAAAGTTTGAAATTAAATGAATTCATTAATAACATTTTGGCATAAGAGATCCGAAATCTAAATATTCTATTTCTTACAGATAAATCATCTTTAAATCTATTAAATATAAATATTTGAGAATAAAAGTTTGATTTATATTTTTCTAAAATGGTTGAAGTTAAACTAGTATTATGAGATCGTTTGAACAATAAAATTTGATGTACAAAAACAGAATCAAAATTTCTTATCATCATTAAATCAAATTCAGTATCTGCTGATATATTTTTGGTGTTAAAGGGCATTGAGTCCTTAAATAAAGAATAATATAAATGATAATTATATAGTGACATCGAAAAATTTTGAGAAATAAATATTTTATTATCTATGCTTAAGTGAAATGCAGTTTGAGAATCTATAAATGTTTGGATTTCATTTTCAAATTCTATAAATGTAGATTGTGGACTATTATTTTCAATACGATATGAAGAAACAATACCTGCAGTTGGATAAGTTTCTAATGCATTTACCATATGTTCGAGATATTCATTAAAAAGAATATCATCGGATGAAAAGAATTTAAAATATTTGGGTTTAAAATTAAGCAAGGAAAATGTTTTATTCCAGTTATCAATTGGTGGAATAGGCTTTTGATTTCTAAAAACTCGAAATCTTTCGTCTTTTTCTTGATACTTTAAAGCAAGTGTATATGAGTTGTCTGTACTACAATTATCATTAACAATACAAATCCAGTTACTATATGTTTGCTCTAGAATACTCTCCAATGTTTCGTTGATATATTGCTCAGAATTATAATTAGGAATTAATATGGCAACTGGTGCAATGTTCATTTGTTAAGCTTTTTTATTGTATACAATAATATTGGAATTCCAAAAATAAAATCAAAAAAATGTTGTAGAAACTTTCGAAATTGTCTTAACCGAATTGAATTTAGAATGAGTTTTAAAAATGAGTAATATAGATCAAAGGCCTTAAAAGCAATTCCTTTATAAATTTTTGTGAACTCTGGGTGCTTTATAGCAAATTTGGCATAGTTTGTCACTCTTATAGAATAGATAGAAAAATATTTTTTTAGAGTTGCAAATCTAACTGGATGTATCACTTTAACTGATTTGTCAAAAACGATAGCTGCCCTGCCATATGACTCTATTAACCTTAAATAAATGTCTTGATCCTCATTCGCTGCAATTTGAAATTGTTCATCAAATCCTCCAATTGTTTCAAAACTTGATTTTTTAATTGCAATGTTAGCACTCCAAAAGCAACCACCAGTTATATTAACAGGACATTCTGCCATGTCTTTTTTAAGTAACTTATAATCATCGGGCTCTATACAACCTTCTACAGCTACTAAATTTTGATGTTTTGTAATAATTTTGTTATATCCTGCAATGATATGTTCATCAGGTATTATATCATCATCTAAAAAAATTAGCCATTCTCCTTTTGCTATTTTTGCACCATTATTTCTATTAGCAGCGGGGCCTTTTTTGGGTCCTTTTATCCAAATGACATGAGGAAATTGTATTGATGCCATGCTTCGTGTTAATTCATCACAACTATCATCAGATACAATTATTTCTATTAATTCTAAATTGAAATTAACGGCTGATTTAATTAATTTATTTAAGCATAATTTAAGTAAATCAGGCCTATTACAGGTTGGTATAATTATTGAAAAAAAAATCATTAATTACTGATAAATGTATTGAACATATTAAGATACTGGGGTTTTAAACTTTCCCAGGAATAATTTAACCTTACAAACTTTTCTCCATTTTCGTTACTAACGCTTTGAAAGCTATCTAGACTTTTATTTAAAGCAACTTGTGCATTTTCTAAATCATCTAAATTTAAATATGTTGCTTGCTGCTTTAAAACATAATGCACTTCAGGAAAGTCATTGCAAAATATTGGAAGATTAAACAATAAAGCCTCGACAAAAGCAAAACCAAAAGATTCTTTCTTTGAGCAAAGTATAAATAAATCGGCGGCTTCATAATAATTACCAAGTTCATTCCTATTTGACTGCTTCATCAAATATCCATCAGGCTGAAAAACTTCATTAAAATATTTAATTACTTTTTCAGTTTCATTTGTTGTTGCTCCAATTATTATTGGGAAAACTGTACCAGCTAATCCTTCAAATAGTTTTGGTATTAAATGCATTTGTTTTATACTACAATCAATTTGGCCTACACTCAAAATAATTTTTTTCCCATTAGCTTTTGATTTTATATCATTTACTAATTCATTATTTATAGCAAAATCAAATGATACGAAATGGGGCAATATGAATTGCCTATTGGCTGGAACACCTTGATCTAATAACATTTGACAATAAACATCTGTGACATGATGAACATAGTCTTTTTTATTATCAAATAAACCAGGAGCTGCTTGACCACCAGTATATAATACCAAAGAAAAATTCAAGTTTAATGCCTTTCGGATTTTAAATAAAAAACAGTATAAATTATATTCACCTAAATAAACAATCTTAGGTTTTTTTAATAATAAATATGGCAATAACCCTATAAAAAAAGTAAATTGTTCAATATTGAACCTCGCCGTAGAAGAAAGACTCATCCAATTTAATAGACTAAAATTTCTTGGAATATTTAATATCGAATGATTTTTATACGATGCTTTTTTAATCTTTTTACCGAGTAGAACTATTGTAGAAAAATTAACTTGTTCTATTGATAATTTAGTTGCTAAATCATCTATATAGGACTCAAAACCCCTATTAATTCTACCCAATCCGGTGCATATTAGAAAAATTTTATTGTTCTTATTCAAAATAAAAATTAAAAACGATTGATTTTATTTTTGATTTTTCGAAATGAAGTTTTCAATATTCGCTGAGATATAATCATAATGTTCTTCAACTAATCCTGGCCAAACACCTAACCAAAATGAATTATTCATAATAAAATCAGTATTATCTAAATTTCCATGTACCCTAAAATCTACATTACTATATGCTGGTTGTTTGGTAATATTTCCTCCAAAGAATAGTCTTGTACCTATTTTATGCTCTTCTAAATACTGGGTTAACTTAGTTCTATCTAATGGACTGTCTTTTCTTATCGTTACAATAAAGCCAAACCAGCTTGGTTCTGAACCAGGAGTTGGTTCGTGTAATATGAAATGCTCTTCAAATTGCTTCAAACGTATATATAATGATTGATAATTTTCTCTTCTTCTTTGTACAA
>JBAXCN010000092.1:0-11168 GCA_037141455.1 Bacteroidota bacterium | reverse complement strand
ATTTAATGGGATTAGAAGAAGAAATAAAGCAGAAAGAATTTAAGAGTAAACAGCAAAGGGCTTATTTAAATTTAATTTTTACTGCTTGTCATTTAAATTTAGAACAGACACGATTTTTTAAACCATACCAATTAAGTGCTCAGCAATACAATGTATTAAGAATATTGAGAAGGCAAAATGGTAAACCAATAACGATTGGTTTAATTCAAGAAAGAATGTTAGATGTACAATCAAATGCTTCGAGGCTGATTGATAAGTTAGAAGAAAAAAAATTGGTTTTACGTGTTGCTTGTCCTAAAGATAAACGCCAAATGGACATAACCATTACAGAAAATGGATTAGAAATTTTAAAAGAACTAGATGATAAATTAAACAACAAAGAAAGCAGCATTTCATTAACAGATAAAGAATCAGATTTATTAAATGATTTATTAAATAAAATAAGAGAAAAGAAATAATAGACAATAGACAATAGACAATAAGCAATAAGCAAAAAGCAATAGGCAAAAAATGAATTGCTCTTGACTTTAGCAAACTAAAAACTAAGTATAAAAAACTAAAAACAAAAAAACAAAAATGAAAAAGTTAATTATCGCTGCTGTAGCAGCATTATCGTTAGCCTCTTTGGCTTTTAAACCAGTAGCAACTATTTACAAAGTAAGCGCTGAAAAATCAACCTTTAACTGGCATGCCAAAAAAGTAACTGGCGAACACATGGGCTTAGTAAAATTTGCAAATGGTACGGCTGAAACAAATGGAAAAACTTTTACAGGCGGCAATTTTGATATTGACATGACAAGTATTTCGTGTACTGATTTACCAGCAGGTGAATACAACGACAAATTAATTGGTCACTTAAAATCGGATGATTTTTTTGCAACTGAAAAATTTAAAACAGCTAACTTAAAAATTAAATCAGTAACAGCTATTAAAAATGCAAAAGCAGGAGCTGATAATTATACTGTATCAGCGAATTTAACCATTAAAGGTATTTCAAAAGAAATTACTTTTCCTGCCAATGTATTTATAAGCAAAGAAGGCGAATTAATTGCTAATGCAAACTTTGATATTGATAGAACTTTATACGACATTAAATATGGTTCAAAAAACTTTATTGAAGGTATTGGAGATAAAGCTATTGATGACAAATTCAATGTAAAAATTAGAATTGTTGCGGCTAAGTAATTAAAAAGTTTAGCAAAAATATAAAGCTCGTTCCAGCAATGGAACGGGCTTTATTTTTTTTAAAAGCAACTATTTTGTAATAAATAACAGCATTTTAAATTTGTAAATAAATTAGTGTTTATTTGATGAAATTTATTCATAACAGTTTTTAAAATCAATTCTTAAATGATCAATAAACAAACCATTTTATTCATAATTATTTTACTTTTTACTTTAAGTAATAAAATAGTAAATGCACAACATTCATGTTCAATTTCAAAAATAAATTCAAGCAATTTAAAGTTAAATAAAGCCAATGCTACCAACGCGCAAATGGAATTTATGGAAAAATATGATGTGGTTTTTCATGAGCTGGATTTAAAGGTAGAACGAACTTCAACCTATATTGCTGGGAATGTAAAAACCATTGCAAAATCTAAAATTTCAGCACTCGATACATTTATGTTTCAGTTGCATGCAAACCTTATTGTTGATTCTGTTTTGGGCAATAAAAACCAAAGATTAACAATTATCAGACAAGGCGATATTGCATTGGTTTTATTAGATTCTATTTATACATTCAATCAAATGTTAGAAGTAAAAATATATTACCATGGAACACCGCCAATTGGAGCAAGTGCTGCCATTGGAAATGGATTTAGCAATAAAGCTTCTCCTACTTATTCTAATCAAATTACATGGAGTTTAAGTCAGCCATACAGTGCTTATGAATGGTGGCCTTGTAAACAATCTTTGCAAGATAAAATTGATTCAGTTTTTATTTCTGTTACTACAGATACCTCTAATAAAGTTGGGTCAAATGGTTTATTGAAAAGTATTACACCATTGGGCAATGGAAAACATAAATTTAATTGGGAAACGCGTTACAAAATGAATTATTATTTGGTAATGGTAACAGTTGGTCAATACACCGAATATTTGCAATATGCTAAACCAAAACAAATAAGGGATAGTATTTTAATTCAACATTATATTTATAGTAATCCTTTGGCTTATTCTAATAATGCAACAAATATAAATGTCACCAAATCGATGATTGAATTATTTTCTGATTTATTTGGTTTATATCCATTTTATAAAGAAAAATATGGACATGTAATGGCACCTTTTTCAGGTGGAATGGAACACCAAACCATGACTAGTTTAGGAATTATAAACTTTGGAATTGTTGCGCATGAAATAGCGCATCAATGGTTTGGTGATAATGTTACCTGTGCCACTTGGAAAGATATATGGCTAAACGAAGGGTTTGCTTCCTACTCGGAATATATTGCGGCAAAATATTTAACAACTGCAAGCAATGCGGCTAACGTGCTTAATTCCATGCATACCAACGCAAAGAGAAAAGACGGTTCAGTTTTTTTTAATGATACGAACGATGTTACTAGAATTTTTTCGAGTGAAATAACCTATAACAAAGGTGGATCGACAGTAAGGGTTTTACATTATTTACTAGGCGATAGTTTGTTTTTTAAGGTTTGCAAAACTTATCAAGTTCAGTTTGCCAATGGCAATGCTTCAACCAACGATTTGAGGCTATTGGTAAATAGTTTATCAGGCAAAAATTATGATTACTTTTTTAACCAATGGATTTATGGTTTGGGTTATCCAAGTTATAATACAAAATGGAACCAAGAAGGTAATCTATTTTCAATTAACATAGTTCAAAGTAACCTGCAATCAAGTACTAATTTATTCCAATTAGTGTTGCCAATAGTATTAAGAACCACTACTGGAGATACTACTATTTACCTTGAACAAAACGGAACAAAAACCAATTATCAATTCAGTTTTTCTAAACCAATTTTATCGGTTTCCTTAGATCCCGAAAACTGGATTTTAAAATCTTCAACTGTTGCAAAAGATGCAACAATTGGCAATGAAGAAAACACGATTTCAAATGAAAATATAACAATTTATCCGAATCCAACCAATGGAAATATAATGGTAAATACCAATAAAACAGAGCCAGTAACAGTATTAATTTACGACATGCAAGGGAAATTAAGTTTAAAAAAAGAATCGTTTAAAAGTGGAATTTTGGAAACAAGCACTTTGCAAAAAGGAATTTATTTATTGGTAATCAAAACCAAGGATGGATTGATTTACAACGAAAAATTGGTATTGAATTGATTGATTGATTTTTTTTGTTTCATACCAAACATATTATATTTGTTAAAATTAATAAACAAATGATTCGAACATTAGTAACTCCTGATAAACAAAATATTTTAATTGAATTACCTCATAATTACGTGGGTAAGCAGGTGGAAGTAATTGCTTTTGTTATTGACGAAGTCAATGAAAAACATACTGTAAAAGATAACATTTTGACTCATTTTGCCAGTGAAAAAGTGTTAGCTAAAGATTGGCTTTCACCCGAAGAGGATTTAGCATGGCAAAATTTGTAAAAGGCGATGTGGTAATAATACCTTTTCCGTTTTCTGATTTATCAGGAAATAAAAAACGCCCTGCATTGGTTTTAGTTGATTTAGCTGGAGATGATATCATACTTTGCCAAATAACAAGCCAATTTGGTAATGATAATTTAGCCATTCCAATTACTTCTTATCATTTTGATTCTGGCTCACTACCCATAAGTTCTTATATACGTCCAAGTAGAATTTTTACAGCCGACAAAAATATTATTATAAAAAACTGGTACTTTAAAAAATGAGATTGTACAAACAGTGGTAAGCAAAATAATAACATTATTACAAAATGCTATCTAATAATTGGTGTAGCGTATAGAATTAGCCCTTACCCAAGGCATTCGCAATTGTCATTCAAAACCTAACAAGAGAGAATAAATAAGAAAAGTTTGTAACTTTTTTGTTTAATTGAAAACAGTTAAACTTGTATAAAATAATTTTTACTAATGACAAAATAAACGCTTATAAAACATACTTTGGAAAGTATGAATAAATTACCCATAGAAAAAATTAAAGAGATCAATGATTTTGCAGCGTTTTTATTAGCAAAAATTGATGATACCATGTTAAGTGAAGGCATTCTTCATTTGGTTTCTGAAGGGGAGTCTTTTAATTTTTTGCATCAAGAACCTGAGCTATATTCTGACAATGATTTAATTGAAACCTATTTTTAAAAGTAATAATATTTCTATTGGTAATAACTCCATTCGAGGACTAAAAAATGGTGTTGAATTGATAGAATGATACGACAATTTCGAGTGTTTTTTTTCTAAAATCATTCGTTTACATTTGAATTTTAAATGATGCTATTAGAAGATAGAAATAAAATAATTGAGCCAATAAAGAATTTGCTGTTAAAAAGTAATATTACTAAAGCTGCTTTATTTGGTTCGTTTGCCCGCAATGAAGAGGTCTATCATGATATTGATATTTTAATTGAAACCAATAATCACACGTTCTTTGATTTGTTAAAACTAGAAACCGAATTAGGTAAATTATTAAATATTAAAGTTGATTTGGTTGAATACAACGCTTTGAAAAACTCAATGAAAGAAAGTGTTATCAAAGATTCTATTGTAATAATATGAACAAAAGAAGTGACCAAGTTTATATTCAAGATATTGCTGAAAGTATTGATGCAATTTTTAAATTATGTAGGTGAAACTACAGAATAGGAATATTGTACAAACATGATGATGCAAGATGCCGTTAACAGAAGATTTGAAATAATTGGGGAAGCAGCCAAAAATATTACTGAAGATTATAAAAATGCGCATCCAAATATTGAATGGCAGTTAATAAAAGCAATGAGAAATAAATTAGCACATGAATATTTTGGAATTTCAAATTCCACCATATACAAAACCATTATATCCGATTTACCTATTCTAAAAGAAAAAATAGACAAGTTGATTTTGAATTGATGGAAATTTTAAAAATAAAAAACCTGCTTCAATGATTTTTGAAGCCTCGGCTCTCGCAAGTGTTAAGCAAAGGCAAGTCACGCAAGGCGTGAGTCACTTGTGAGAATAAATAAGAAAAGTTTACAACTTTTTTAATCAATTTATGGCATGAACCAAAAAGCTCATGCCTCTCTACAATTAAATAATGCCAACAACCAAAATGGTGATGGCATCTTACACTTAATTTATGCCATGTACCAAAAGGCAAAAGTGTTTCTACAATTAAATAATGCCAACAACCAAAAAGGTGTTGGCAACCTACACTTAATTTATGCCATGTACCAAAAGGCAAAAGTGTTTCTACAATTAAATAATGCCAACAACCAAAAAGGTGTTGGCATCCTACACTTAATTTATGGCATGTACCAAAAGGCAAAAGTGTTTCTTCAATTAAATAATGCCAACAACCAAAAAGGGGTTGGCACACTACAGTTAATTAATGGCAACACCTAAAAAGTTAGGAAACTGAATTTCAAAATTTACATTGTATTGTTATATAATATACTTTTACCTCACTGTTAGTACATTACTAAATTATTAACTAGTAATTTTTTTTTGATTTTCCAATTTGTTTTCTACTTTTGATATAAAAAAAAGATAAAAATATGAGATTTCAAACTTTAATTAACGACAAATTTAAAGATACAGAATTTAGCCGAAACGAGCTTGATTCATTTGCCAGCAAACTAATTGCCAATGCGCAAAAAAATCCAAATTCGGTTTTACCAAAACCAGAAGAAGCAATTTTGGTAACAAACCACAAAAAATTTAAAGACAACTTAGGTACTTTATCTACCGACAGTGCTTTAAACAAAGGTGGTACCATAACCCGCCAAGATGCGTACGATGATATAATTGATTTTATTCGTAGAAAAGAAGGGCTAATAAAAGATACATTTGGCAAAGGAAGTGCAGCATATATAAACTTTTACCCACAAGGGATAACAGAGTATAACAAAAGCACGGTAGAAGGTATGAAAGATTTAATGGTACGCTATGTAAATGTAGCTACCAAATTTAAAACTGAACTAGGCCAACCATTTATTGACCAAGTAATAGCCCTGCAAAATGCTTATACCAACGCAAGAGACGAGCAAGTAGATGGACAAAGTACGAACAAAAGCTCTCAAACCATGTTGCGCGAAAGCCGCAAAGCACTTACGCTACAGCTTACCCGCTGCTTACTATTAATAGCTGCCTACACCATAGAAAACCCCGAAGCCTATAACAGCTACTTTAACTGGGAATTATTGGATATAGATAATGATAAAAGCACACCTGAGGAAGAGGTGAAGAATTAAAAACTAAACAAAATTGCAGAAACAACAAACGTATGATGTTAATTCGAGAGTAGTTAAATGCAATCTTGACTTTCTTGTAATCATAAAAACTTGTAGTGAGCGAAGTGGAACTATCTTGCTCAAGAAAAAAGTAACAATCAATAACAATAAAAAAAATATGAAAAAACAATCATTTAAACAATTAAAAACAACTGCCGTTGCTGACAAGGATAATAGAAACGGCAACAAAAATTATTACTTTATGAAAACATTGAAATTATTACCTTTTGTATTTTTGCTGTTTTTAGCGCAGCTAAAAGTGTATGCGCAAGGAGACTATTTAACTTTTCGACTTTCGGGTGAGCTTAATAACATCGCTTATTGCCAAACAGTTTATAATGGAGAATTGTATGTTGGTGGAAGATTTACCACCGCAGGTGGAGTAAGTGCAAGTAATATAGCAAAATGGAATGGCACTGCATGGTCGGCATTAGGGTCAGGAATAACAGGATCAAATACAGGATCAAATAGCCAAGTAAAATCTATGGCTGTTTATAACGGAGAGTTATATGTTGGAGGAGACTTTACCACCGCAGGTGGAGTGAGTGCAAATTATATAGCAAAATGGAATGGTACTACGTGGTCGGCAGTAGGTTCAGGAACAAATAATTGGGTATCTTCTATGGCTGTTTATAACGGAGTCCTATATGTTGGTGGAAACTTTTCAGCAGGTGGAGTGAATACAAGTGATATAGTAAAATGGAATGGCACTGCATGGTCAGCAGTAGGGTCATTAACACAAGGCGAGGTAAGGTCTATGGTTGTTTATAACGGTGAGTTATATGTTGGTGGATTCATTTACACTGCAGGTGGAGTGAGTGTAAATCATATAGCCAAATGGAATGACACTACATGGTCGACAGTAGGCTCAGGAACAAATAATTATGTAAATTCTATGGTAGTTTATAACGGAGGATTATATGTTGGCGGAACATTTACCACCGCAGGTGGAATGAGTGCAAATAGAATAGCAAAATGGAATGGCACTGCATGGTCGGCAGTAGGTTCAGGAATAACAGGAACAAATGGAGTAGCAAATTCTATGGTAGTTTATAACGAAGGGCTATTTGTTGGTGGATTATTTACTACCGCAGGTGGAGTGAGTGCAAATAATATAGCAAAATGGAATGGTACTGCATGGTTGGCAGTAGGGTCAGGAACATTTGGTGTTGTAAATTCTATGGCTGTATTTAATGGAGAATTATTTTTTGGTGGCGGATTTAACATCGCTTTTGGAGTGACTGCAAATTATATAGTAAAAATTCGCCAAATGAAAGAACCCAATATCGCTGCCAGTAATATACAGATTAATAATGTAACCGCAAATGGTTTAACCTTGTCGTGGACCAATGGCAATGGAAAAAAACATTTAGTAGTAGCAAAGGCAGGTAGCGCTGTAAATCAAGTTCCAATAGATACGCAAGCTTATACCGCAAATGCATCTTTTAGTACTGGTAGTAATTTAGGCAATGCCAATTATGTGGTTTATAATGGAACTGGTAATACGGTAAATGTAACCAATTTGAATGCTGAAACTGTTTATCATTTTGCCATATTTGAATTAAATGATAGTACTATAAGTAAATATGAAAACTATTTAACATCTACTTATCCCATAACCAACCGAACAACACTTGCAACAGAACCCACGACCAATACTAGCAATATTAGTTTTAACCAAAAAACTATTAACAGTATGCGGGTTTCATTTGCTGCTGGCAATGGAAGTAAAAGAATTGTAATAGCTCGGCAGGGAAATGCCGTTAATATTTCCCCTAGCGATACTATTGATTACGCAGCAAACAGTAATTTTGGAACAACAGGAACGGACTTAGGTAATGGAAATTTTGCTGTATATAATGGCTCTGGAAATACATTTAATTTAAGTGGGCTAACAGCAAATACCATTTACTACTTTAAATCATTTGAATACAATGGAAGTACCCAACTAGCACTCAATTATTTGCTTTCTAGTCCTGCTTCTAGTTACCAATCAACTTTAACAACTGAACCTACTTCATCTTCAACAAATATTCAATTTACCAATGTAAAAGACAGCAGCATGACACTGAGTTGGACAGTTGGAAACGGACAGCGGAGACTGCTTGTAGCTGCAACTTCTGCCATTACCACATTTCCAACAGATGGAGTTGATCATTTGGCAAATGACACATTTAGTAAAGGTGATAATTTAGGTTTTGAAAATTATGTGGTTTTCAGCGGAACTTCAAATACCTTTAATTTAAAAGGGTTAATTCCAAATACTACTTATCACTTCGCTATTTTTGAATTTAGTGGAACAAATACATCGAATAACTATTTATTAACGAATCCGGCTATTGGTTCAAAAAGTACTTTGATAGCCGAACCAACTACAGCCGCAAGTAACCTTACACTTTCACCAATTACAAACGGAATAACTACTGTAAACTGGACAAATGGAAATGGGGATAATAGAATAGTAATTGTAAGACAAGGTGCTCCTATAAATATTTTGCCAGAAGATGGGAAAAGCTATACAGCCAATGCCGTATATGGTAGTGGGCAAGATTTGGGACAAGGAAATTTTATTTGTTATATAGGCAATAGTAATACCTTTAACCTGCAAGGTTTAGATCCTTCAAATCTTTACTACATAGGTGTAGTAGAATACAACGGTTCAGGTGGTGGAAGTAACTATAAAGTTAACCTCTTTCCTATTGCCGATAACCTTCCAACAGAACCAACCACACTTGCAAGCAATATGAGTTTTACCAATCTAACAGCAAACAGTGTTAAAGTAAACTGGACAAACGGAAATGGTGCATATAGAATATTGGTAGCTAAAGAAGCATCGGTTGTAACTAAAAAACCAGTTGATGGAACAGTATATGTTGCTAATAATGCTTTTGGCTCAGGGGCAGATTTAGGTTTAGCAAATTTTGTAGTTTACAATGGTGTAGCTAACTCGGCAACGGTTACAAATCTAAACAACAATTCTAAATATCATTTTTCATTATTTGAATTTAATAAAGACGCATCGGGTCCTGCAAATTATGCAAACAATTCTTTAAATGGGTCAGTTGATATAGGTAATCCGCAAGGCGTAGAAGATGTTTTAGAAAATAATAAAATAAGTGTATTCCCAAATCCAACATCAGGGATAATTACTCTTTCATCAAATCAAACTATTGCAACTATTGATGTTTTTGATGTAACTGGCAAATTGGTTTATAGTCAACAAAACAATGGTAAACAAACTAATATTGAAATAGATTTATCGGCTTTAAGCAATGGCATTTATTTTATAAATGCTCAAACAGAAAATGGTGGGATAAGCAATAATAAAGTGGTAATTAGTAAATAAAGTACTAAATCCAAACAAAAAAAACCTGCTTCAAAAATTTTTGAAGCAGGTTTTTTTGTATTTACAAGTAGTTTTTATACCAATAATTTAACTGGATTTTCCAATAAATCTTTTAAGGTTTGAAGGAATGCAGAACCAACTGCTCCATCCACTACTCGGTGGTCGCAGCTTAGGGTTACTTTCATTACGGTGGCTACTTTCATTTGTCCGTTTTCAACTATCACTGTTTCTTTGCTTCCGCCTACTGCTAAAATACAAGCATCTGGTGCGTTAATAATAGCTGTAAATTGGTCTATTCCAAACATGCCTAAATTAGAAATGGTAAAAGTATTACCTTCAAATTCGGTTGGTTGTAATTTTTTGTTTTTAGCTTTATCGGCCAATTGTTTTACTTCCGCGCTGATGTGTGAAAGCGATTTATTATCGGCAAATTTTACAACAGGAACAATCAATCCATCTTCAATGGCAACTGCCACACCTATATGAATATGGTGGTTGTATCTAATTTTATCGCCTAACCAACTTGAGTTAGCTTTAGGATTTTTGCGCAATGAAGCTGCTACTGCTTTTACTATAAAATCGTTTACCGAAATTTTTACATCACCCGCAGCATTAATGGTTTTGCGTGCAGCATTTACATTATCCATCACAATTTCCATGGTTAGGAAAAAATGTGGCGCGGTAAATAAACTATCACTTAATCTGCGTGCTATTACTTTACGCATTTGTGAAACAGGTACTTCATCGTAACTTTCAGTTCCTACAATGGCAGGAATTGAAATCATTGGCGCAGCCGCTGCATTATTTGAAGTTTGAGCAGCGGGTGTAAATGTTTCTACATCACGTTTTACTATTCGTCCACCATCGCCACTTCCAGCAATTTGATTCAATGATATGCCTTTTTCTTCCGCTATTTTTTTAGCCAAAGGCGAAGCTTTTACTCTTCCTTCATCGTGTGTATTTGAAACTTCAACAGGAGTTGCCGCAATTGTTTCATTCGTTGCAGTTGCAGTTTCTGTCTTTGGAGCATCAGCTTTTGCAGGAGCATCGGCATTGCTTAATAATGCAGAAATATCTTCTCCTTTTTGTCCAACTACAGCTATTAAAGCATCAACAGGAACACTACCACCAGCTTCAATGCCAATATGAAGTAAAGTTCCTTTTACAAAATTTTCTAATTCCATGGTAGCTTTATCGGTTTCCACCTCAGCTAAAATATCACCTGGTTTTATGTCATCGCCCACTTTTTTAAGCCATGATACAATAACACCTTCGGTCATTGTATCGCTCATTTTGGGCATGCGTATAGCTTCTGCCATTTATTTTATATAATTATTTTATTTGTTGCGAAAATAACATTTGCCTTGATATATACCAATGGTAAAAAAGTTAATGAAAAATT
>JBAXCN010000091.1:0-11222 GCA_037141455.1 Bacteroidota bacterium | reverse complement strand
GAATTAGCGGAAAACAATAATTATTGCAGACCCATTTTAAATGAATCGCATGAGTTAAACTTAATTGATTTGCGCCATCCTGTAATTGAAAAACAGTTGCCAATTGGCGAGGCATACATTGCCAACGATACTTTTTTGGACAATGAAAAGCAGCAAATGATTATTTTAACTGGGCCAAATATGAGTGGTAAATCTGCTGTTTTACGACAAACCGCTTTGTGTGTGTTGATGGCACAAATGGGTTGTTTTGTGGCTGCAAGTCAGGCGAATATTGGTTTGGTAGATAAAATATTTACCCGTGTGGGTGCAAGCGATAATTTAAGCGCAGGCGAAAGTACGTTTATGGTGGAAATGACCGAAACTGCCAGTATTTTGAACAATATTTCTAAAAACAGTTTGATATTGTTGGATGAAATTGGTCGCGGAACTGCTACTTACGATGGCGTTTCCATAGCTTGGGCAATAGCGGAGTATTTAAACAAACATCCATACAAACCTAAAACACTTTTTGCCACACATTACCACGAGTTAAACGAGCTTGAACAACCCGAAAATGGCATTAAAAACTACCATATTGCGGTAAAAGAAACCGATAAAAAAGTATTGTTTTTACGCAAACTAGCACTGGGTGGAAGCGAACATAGTTTTGGTATTCATGTGGCTAAAATGGCTGGAATACCAATTACAGTTACTGGCCGTGCTGCCGAAATTTTAAAACAATTAGAGCAAGATAGAACCGAAGGAATTGGCAAAAACTCCAATATAAAAGTTAAATCACCCACCATTCAGTTAAGTATGTTTCAGGTTGAAAATCCTGAGCTAGAAAACATGAAAAAGAGTTTGGAAAGTTTAGACATCAACACACTCACACCCATTGAAGCTTTAATGAAATTGAGTGAATTGAAACAGATGATAAAATAGATTTTGAATGTTGGATGCTGAATTTTGGATGTTGAATTTTGGATGTTGAATGGTTGCTGCTTGTCCGTTAACCAACGGAAGCTTCTTGAAGCATTCGCCATTGTTGGTGTTTTAGCGTAGCAACACCAACAATATTATTTTTATTTATTTTTGCCTTATGAACCTCCTCACCATTCTTCAAAAAGAACGCAGCAAAAAAACTTGTATTGAAGTTGCTGATTATATTGGTTATAGCAAGGAACGTTTTTCAGCCGATGTTGGCGTCCTCGCCAACATCATCAAATGATTATTTCGCCATTGTTGGTGTTTTAGCGTAGCAACACCAACAATATTATTTTTACTCCACTGTTCGTAGTCTTGTGAGCTGGGCAGTAGAGTTGCTGACTACGAATTAATAAATGAAAAAGAGTTTGCAACCATTGGTGTTCGAAACCTCAAAATTTGCTTACCCCGAAGGGGTAAAATATTGATAGCCGTGGGTGAAACCCACGGATAAATAGCATATACAAAGCAGAACCCCGAAGGGGTTCAACATCAAAAACCATGTTTCGAACACCTATGGTTTGCAACTCGTTCTTGTCTTTATTTAATTGCCCGTGTCGAAGACACTTCATTTCATTATAAATTCGTAGAGCGCTGCGCTAACTCTACGAATAGTTGTGAAGCGACACCAACAATATCATTTTTATTTATTTTTGCCGCATGCACCTCCTATCCATCCTTCAAAAAGAACGCAGCAAGAAAACTTGTATTGAAGTTGCTGATTATATTGGTTATAGCAAGGAACGTTTTGCCGAATTGATTGAAATAATAACGTGTGAAGATATTGAAATGGCTAACCGCGCTGCTCGGGTAATTCCAAGTATAGCCGATAAAAATATAGACCAATTAATTCAACCGTATTTAAAAACTGTAATTGAATTATTGAACCAACCTGTTCATGATGCCATTAAACGAAATGTGGTGCGCATGTTACAGTTTACCACCATTCCTAAAAAGCTGCAAGGAATAACTTTAGCATATTGTTTTCAATTATTAAATAACCCTAAAGAGGCTGTAGCCATAAGGGTTTTTGCAATGACAGTTATTTATAATTTAACCCTTCAAGAACCCGATTTAGCCCACGAGTTATACGATAGTATTGAAATGCACATGGAAGGCGCATTACCCGGCTACAAAAACCGTGGCGGAAAAATTTTGAAAGCTTTGAGTAAAATGAAGAGTTAGTTTATTCTAAGGATAGGCAATCTGAGTAATCTGTGGCTAAAAACTAATTCCCAAACAAATCTCTTTTTACTTTTTGCCAATCAACTTTTTGAGCCAATAATGCTGCAATGGCAGTAATTACAGCTCCTATAAAAAATCCTTTAAAAAATTTATTCATAATAATAAAAATTATTCTGGTTTATAAACTCCTGATTTTATATCTCCATCTCGTTTTGCTTCTGCTTTTTTTGCAGGCTTACCAAAAACAGAAACATTGATATAACGTCCGGGGTATCGTTGCATATCTTTTAGCAATAAGTTTAATTCTTTTGTGCTTTTATTTAAATTATCGTAAAGTTCTTTATCGTTCACCATTTTGCCCAAAGTACCATCGCCTCTGTTCATTTTTTCAGTAATAACTGCCAATTCCTTCGATACTTTACTTAAATTATCTATGGTTGATTTTAAATTAGAACTAGCCAACGAATCACTTAATTTATTGAAGTTTTTTATACCCTTTGATATGTCTTCGTTGTTTTTTGCAATATTTGACGAAATAGATTGAACATTATTTAAGGTTTTGCTAATTGAATTACCATTGTCATTTACAATTTTATTCATATTTTCAGATGTCAATCTTAAGGAATGAAGGGCTGCACTTAAATCAACCACACTATTGGTTAAATTCACTGTGCCTTTTTCATTAAATACTATTTGTAGTGAATTTAAAACTTTATCAAGTGTAGCTAAAACATGCTCGCTTTTCGATTTTATGGGAGCTACCATATTATTAATTGAAGTAAAAAAATCTTCTTCTCTAAATCCATTAATGTAAGAGCCATCGGCTAATATTGAAGCAGGTTTGTTATCAAAATTTATACTTATTACATTTCCATCTAACAAACCCGATTTTGTAATTAAAGCCTGTGAATTTTCCTTTACTTGAATTTTATCTTGAACAAAAATTCTAACTAAAATACTATCCGTGTTAAACATATCGGGCATCGAAATTTCTTCTACTTGCCCTACTTTAAAACCATTAACATAAACCGGAGTTGAGTTTGCTAAACCTTCAACATTATTATAAATTATATAATATGTTTTATAGGTGGAAAAAAACTTTTTACCTCTTAAAAAATTATATCCAAAATATAAAAATCCTATTGCAACAGCTACAAATAATCCTACTTTAGCTTCTTTTGTTATTTCCACAAATATTTTTATTTAAAAAACTCATGCAAAAGTATAGCTTTTTGACTAAAAATAATTAATTATATTAAATGTTAGTCATTATTATTTTTAGCCTGAACTCCTTCAATTGAATGCTTAAAATCGGACAATGAACTTGTAATATTTGAAGTTATTTTTGTTATTCCTTCTTCACTTGTCAATAAGGCTCTATCGCTTTTATTCGATAAAAATCCAGTTTCAATTAAAATACTTGGCATTTTAGTTTTCCACAACACAACAAAACCTGCTTGCTTAACTCCTCTGCTAGTATTTACTTTATTTTTAATGAAATTTTTTTCTATTCTAGCAGCTAAATCTAAACTTTTATCTAAGTATGCATTTTGGTGTAATGATAGAATAATATGTGTTTCAGGTGAATTTGGATCAAAACCTTCATAATTTTCTTCGTAGTTTTTTTCCATTAAAATTACATCATTTTCTCGTTTCGAAACATCTAAATTGCCCTCTGCTTTGTGCAATCCCATTGTAAATGTTTCGGTACCTTTAATGGCAACATTTTTATTCGCATTACAATGTATCGATATAAAAAGATCTGCTTGGTTTTTGTTAGCAATATTTGCTCTATCATATAAAGTTACAAATTCATCCGTTTTTCTTGTATAAATTATTTTAACGTCAGAAAGTTCTTCACTTATTTTTTTACCTAATGCCAATGCAATTTTTAAAGTTACCTCTTTTTCTTTTACTCCCGAGTAATTGCAACCAGGGTCATGACCTCCATGTCCAGCATCAATTACAATAGTTTTTACCATTCTTTTATTTAAAGCAGGGAGAGCAGCATTAATAGATATCAACAACACTAAAAGTGGCATGAAATTTTCAATCTTAGTGAATTTGCTAAGATTGATTAGTTTTGCATGTCTTAAAAATGAATTATACATTTCCATATCTTTTACTTTTAAATAGATTCCCTTTTATTAGAGGAATCAAATTATTTGCTCGTATATTACTTATTAGCAGTATTTTTAAATTTAATGTTTCAATTGCTCAACAAATAAAGGCAAAAAAAACTACTAAAACCGATTATACTTCCATTAAAATAAGTGTTGACAAATTAAACAACTCAATATCAGATAGTTTAATTTTAATTAATGAAAAGTTAAGTTCAAAAAACAACACTAAAAATAACGATAGCTTAAAAATAGATTCCTCAAATTATTTACCAAGAACTAAATCAGCTATAAAGAGTATAGTCAACTACACTGCCAAAGATTCAATTGTATATATTGATTCGCTGCGAACGCTTGATTTATATAGTGACTCACGGGTTTTTTATGAAGACTTAAACAACAGCTCAGACCGTATCACAATAGACCTAAATAGGAATACTATTACCAGTTTGGGAAAAATAGACAGTTTAGGAAAATTATTAGGTACTCCAGAATTCAAACAAGGAGCTAACGATTACAAGGCCGTTAAAATAACATACAACTATGTTACAAAAAAAGGGTATTTAAAGGAATTTAAAACTAAGGAAGGCGAAGGTTTTGTAAAAGGTACCAATGTAAAACGCGATCCAGAAAATAATTTTTATATTGATGGTGCTTATTACACAACTTGCGATGCAGAACACCCGCACTTTTACATTGGATCAAAAAAAATAAAAGTAATTCCAGGAAAAAAATTAATTACAGGCCCTGCAATTTTTGTAATTGAAGGAATAAAAACTCCTTTAATTTTACCTTTTGGAATTTTTCCTTTAAAAAGAGGTCAACAATCAGGAATAATTATCCCTCAATATGGCATTGATGCTTTAAGAGGCCCAAACCTTCGCCAAGGTGGATATTATTTTGGACTAGGTGATAGAGTAGATTTAACACTTCAAGGAGATATTTTTACTAATTTTAGTTGGTTGGCATATATTAAATCGAACTACAATTATAGGTATAGGTTTAGTGGAGGGGTTAATATTCAATTTGGTGATAATAAATTCGGAAACCCTGACGATCAAAGTTACAGAGAAGAACAAACTTATTCAATTGGTTGGAATCATTCAATGGATTATAGAGCGCGCCCTTTCACAACTTTTGGTGCAAGTGTAAACTTTGTAAGTGGCAATTATTTTACTCAAAATGCGCAAAGGAGTGCCACTCAGTTTAATTCATCTTCCCAATCAAGTATTTCATATTCTAAAGGTTTTAAAAATGGTAAAATAAATTTATCTACTTCGGCCAATATATTTCAAAATTTACAAACTAAAGCACTATCAGGTTCTATTCCTAATGTGGCTTTTACCATTGGTGCTTTTAACCCTTTTAAATCTAATAAAAAACCAACTGCCGAGTTTTGGTACGAAAAAATAAATATGAGTTACAGCTCATCATTTAGCAATTCATTTAATACTAATGATACCATTTTGTTCCAACAACGCGATGGAAAATCTTGGAGTAAATTTATTGATACTACATTTAAATATGGCATTTCACACTCAATACCTATAAATACTTCTTTTAAATTATTCAAATTTTACGTATTAAGTGTAAATGCCAATTACAATGAAACTTGGTCACCAAATACCATTAGAAAGGAATTTAAAAATAACCAAATAGTAACTAACCAAGTATCTGAATTTGGAAGATGGTTTACATTTAGCACTGGGGCTTCGTTAAGTACTAAATGGTATGGAATGCTTACCTTTAAAAAAGGAAAAATTGCTGCCTTTCGCCATGTAGCCGACCCAAATTTTGGTTTTAATTATACTCCCGATTTTAGCGAAAAAATGTGGGGCTATTACAATGAAGTTAAAGCCGACACTACTGGCAAACTTTTAAAATACTCTATTTTTGAAAGTAGTTATGGTGGCTCTCCTGGCCAAGGAAAGCAAGGAAATATAACCTTTGGATTAAATAATAATTTTGAAATGAAGGTGAGAACAGGAAAAGATACTGCCATAAAAGAAAACAAAATAAAATTAATTGAAAGTTTAAGCTTCAATGGTTCGTACAATATTTTTGCTGATTCATTAAACCTTTCTACTATTGGTATCAATGCCAGAACTACTTTATTTAAATCTTTAGCTGTAAATGCTTATGCAACATTAGATCCTTATGAAAACGTAATTACCAATTTTGGAACTTTCAAACAATTGAATAGAGTTAATAAATACTATTTTGATAAGGATGGTACTTTTGGGAAAATAACCAATGCTAATTTAAATTTCAGCTACGGCCTTTCTCAACAAACTTTTGAAGGAAAGAAAAAAAGAAAAGAAACTCGAAAAGCAGAAAACGAAAAATATGGTTATGATGCATACGAGTTACCTTGGTCTATAAATTTTAATTATGCCATTCAATACCAAGCCAATAGTTTTAACGATTTAAGTAAAACAGCTTATATTCAAACTTTGGGTTTTAGTGGCAATGTTACAGTTACTAAAGGGTGGACTTTTGGTTATTCATCAGGTTACGATTTTATAAATCAAAAAATAGCCAGCTTATTCATTGATTTAAAACGCGATTTACATTGTTGGCAATTTACTTTTAGCTGGAGCCCAATTGCACCCGGTGGTTTTTCATTTTTCAATTTTCAAATAAATCCAAAATCAGGCGTTTTACAGGAATTAAAATACCCAAAACGTAAGGACTATTTTGATAATAGAAATTATTAATCTAAAATTAATTAAATTTTATTCAATAATTACTTTTTTATAAGTTTTGCTATTTTCAAACGTTATTTCTAAAAAATAAATTCCTCTCACCAAATTTTCGGTTTCAATAATATTGGTGTTGTTTTTGGTTAAAATCATTTTACCTTCAATATCAAACAATGAAAGATTATAAATTTTATTCTCACTCCAAACATTTATTTTTTCTGTTGCTGGATTAGGAAATACTTGAACATTTTTAGGAATAAACTCATTTGTGAACACAGATGTTTTCAAACTATCTTCTTGGCTTATTTTTTCATCGCCCGGTTGATACCTTAAATAGTTAAAATAAATTAACATCATTTCATCTAAAGTGCTTTCTCCTCTTACTACAAGTTTTGGTGGACTGCTTGGGTTATATGGATTATTAGCTGTATTATCATAAACTGCTTCTCCATAAAATGTAGTTCCTGCGGGTATTTTCATCAACTTTTTAAAACTATAATTGGCTTGCCAATGAAAATCCCAATTATCTATTTTTATTAAATTAATAGTATCGCCTAATAATGTAACTCCATAAGCTTTTATTTTTTTTCCTATTAAATGCATATGAGGCAAAACGCCCAATAACGATATATCGAAAGGAATTTTAAATTTACTATAAAAAGTTTTTATCGAATCAGCAGGAATTTCCAAAGGCCCATTTAATAATGTAGAACTATGGTTTAATATTGCAGCCAATGAAGTACTTCTTACTGTTGACTCTTTACTCCAATTAATTACAAATTGAGAACTGTCTTTTTCTCCTTTAAAACCTGGAGCATAATGAACTTGTAATACAAAATAACTATTTGCAGCAATTCTATTTCCTAACCCAATCGGAAAAGTATAAGCAGTTCCGCCCGGAGCCCAAAGCTGAGTCAACGATGCTTTATTACTGCCAACTCCACCAAACGATTGATAACCTGGAAGTGGATCAGCATCATCTAACAATTTACACGAATTAGTAGAATCGGTAAATAATAATATATGATGAACTACATTTTTATTAGCAGGCAAAAACTCAATCGATTTAATATATTTAGCTTCCAAGTTATTAACTGGAATTACAAAACACCTGTAATCGTCACCATCACCTGCCAATGTATAGGTAGGAATTGTAAATGTTTGATCAGGATTAGTAATTGTTCCTTTATTAGAAAATATTGGTGAAGGGGGCTCCAAATTTGCGTCACCTCTTGGGGCACCATTATTTACCCAATCTATAATTTTGTCCTTTTCATCTTCAGTTAATGATTTATTGTGAGCATATTCTTGGTAATTATTATCGGCCAACCAAGGTGGCATACTGCCCTTCATTACCGAATTCTGTATAGCAAATCTATTATCCAATACTTGGTTAAAATTAACTAATGGAAATGGTGCTATATTACCCGGGCTATGGCAATTACTACATTTTGTATAAATAATTTTTGCTACATCAGTTGCATAGGTTGGGTTGCCATGTTTTGCATTTGCAATCATCCATAATCCTAAACTTAAAAGTAAAAGTATTTTTTTCATATTAATAATTTTCAACCTGTGATACAAAATTCTAAAAAAGGTTTAATTCTAAATTTATCTAAATAAAAAAAGCCCAATTAAAAAAAATTTAACTGGGCTTTCGAAATATTAAAAATTTAGTGATTTGTTAAATAATTTGCAACACCTTCAGCAGTTGCATTCATGCCATCTTTTCCTTTTTCCCAATTTGCTGGGCAAACTTCACCTTTTTCTTCAAAAAATTGCAACGCGTCAATCATACGTAAAGCCTCATCAATATTACGTCCTAATGGCATATCATTAACCACTTGGTGTCTTACAATTCCTTCTTTGTCTATTAAAAACAAACCTCTGTAAGCAACTGCATCTTCACCTAAATTTCCAGTCCAAACAAGTTCATTATTTTCATTATAATCATAATGACCAGCCAATACACCAAAGTTATGGGCAATAGTTTTATTTACATCAGCCACTAAAGGGTATTCCACTCCTTGAATTCCACCATCATTTTTAGGTGTATTCAACCAAGCCCAATGGCTAAATTTACTATCAATACTGCAACCAATTACTTGCACATTCCTACTTTCAAAATCTGCAATTCTTTCCTGAAAAGCAATAATTTCAGTTGGGCATACAAATGTAAAATCTAAAGGATAAAAATAAAACAATACATGCTTTTTACCTATATATTGCTCTAACGAAAAATTATCCTCAAAATCAGTACCGTTTACTACAGCACTTGCACTAAAAATTGGAGCCTTACGGCCTACTAACATTGTCATATTATTATTTATTTTAAATTATTTGTTTATTTTTTTAACTACAAATGTAGGCTAATTGTTTTGTTGTAAACAAATATTTCTATTAGTTTTAAATTCCAAAAAGTAACAAAATTTAAATAATTCAAAATAAACATATTTGGGCATTCCCGCAATTTCCAAGCTTTAGGCCAACACAATTGCGGTCGGGCTATCCGTTTCAATCTTTTTACCCTAACAATACCCAATCAAAAAAAGGATTTTCACTTCTATCCCTAATGCAAAGATTACTTAAAACAAATCTTAATCATTATCAGTTTTAAATTCCGAAGTATTATGAAACGATAACTCAGGAAAATTATCTTGATTTATCTTTAATGCCCATAAACTATCTGCTAAAAAAACAGGCCTGCCTTCTTTATCATAAGCAATACTATGTTTTTTTAAATTTGTAAATCTATCCAAAGCCGCTTTATCTTTCGATGTAAACCAACATGCCTTTTCATAGTTTAATTGCCTAAAAGAACACGATGCACCATATTCATGTAAAAGCCTAAACTGAATTACATCAAACTGCAAATCACCAACTGTACCAATTATTTTTATATTTCCTGGCTGCTGAACAAATAACTGAGCTACTCCTTCATCAGTTAATTGCATAATCCCTTTTTCTAGTTGCTTTGTCTTTAAAGGATCTTTGTTTTCTAATTCCCTAAATAACTCAGGCGAAAAACTTGGAATTCCTTTAAAACTAATCATTTCCCCTTCAGTCAATGTATCACCAATTTTAAAACTTCCTGTATCATATAATCCAACCACATCACCCGGAAAAGCTTCATCAATCACATTTTTATCGTTAGCCATAAAACTAGTTGGACTCGAAAATCTTAACTTCTTATCTAACCTCGTATGTTGATAAAATTTATTCCTTTCAAATTTCCCAGAAACAATCCTACAAAATGCAATTCTATCTCTATGGTTTGGGTCTAAATTAGCATGAATTTTAAAAATAAATCCAGTAAACTTTTTCTCCTCCGGCTTTACCTCTCTAGTTTCAGTTTCTCTCGATTTCGGTTCAGGAGCTATTTGAACAAAAGTATCCAACAACTCCTGTACTCCAAAATTATTAATTGCACTTCCAAAAAATACAGGAGCTAAATAACCTTCCAAATATAAATCCCTATTAAATGGTTCATATACTCCTTCAATTAATTCTGCATCTTCACGTAATTTTTTTGCAGCTTTTTCCCCTATTATTTCATCCAATTTATCCGAATCTAACGTTTCAATTGCTATAACGTCATTAGCTATCTTTCTCTTATCTGCTGAAAAAAGTTGTAATTTCTTTTCAAACAAATTATATACCCCTTTAAAACTTGAACCAATACCTATCGGCCATGATAAAGGCCTTGTGTGAATACTTAATTCTTTTTCTATTTCATCTAATAAATCAAAAGGATCTTGTCCTTCTCTATCCATTTTATTAATAAAAACTATTACAGGAGTATTTCTCATTCTACAAACTTCCATCAATTTTCTAGTTTGTTCTTCTACTCCTTTTACACAATCTATAACTAAAATTACACTATCAACTGCAGTCAAAGTTCTATAAGTATCTTCTGCAAAATCCTTATGTCCTGGTGTATCTAAAATATTTACTTTATATTCATTATAGTCAAATCCCATAACAGAAGAGGCCACTGAAATTCCTCTCTGCTTTTCAATTTCCATAAAATCAGAAGTAGCAGCTCTTGTAGCTTTATTACTTTTAACTGCTCCCGCTATTTGTATTGCACCACCAAATAATAAAAACTTCTCTGTCAAGGTAGTCTTTCCAGCATCTGGATGACTAATAATTCCAAAAGTTCTTCGTTTTAAAGTATTTTGAATTTCCATATAATTAAATTTTAAACAGATTCAACAAAAAAAAACCCCACCAAAAGGTGAGGTTAATTAAA
>JBAXCN010000090.1:0-11325 GCA_037141455.1 Bacteroidota bacterium | reverse complement strand
GAAGGGTTGAAAGGTTGAAGGTTGAAGGGATGAAAGGTTGAAGGTTGAAGGTTGGAAGGTTAAAGGTTGAAGGTTGAAAGGTTGAAGGTTGGAAGGTTGAAGGTTGAAAGGTTAGAAGATTGGAAGGTTGAAAGGTTGGAAGTTGGAAGGTTAGAAGATTGAAAATTATTAAATTAAGTTAGAGGCCAGAAGCTAGATGCCAGAAGCTAGATGCCAGATGCCAGAAGCCAGAAGCCAGAAGCCAGCTGCCAAAAGCTAAAAGCCAATAAAAAAAAATGAAATTAAATACAAATAAATATGAAACTGCGTTAACTGTTAGGCCTGATGATATTGACATGAATAACCACGTGCATAGCAGTAAATACATGGATTATGTTCTTTTTGCAAGATACGACCAAATGAACAGGTGTTACAACATGAGCATGGATGAGTTTATTAAAAACGGTTTAACTTGGGTTATTAAAAGCACTTTTATTGAATTTAAACGTTCATTGATATTTGGCGAAACTTGTAATATTTTTACTTGGCTCGAAAGTATGGATGGCAACAGTTGTAAAGTTTGTTTCGAAATAAAAAATGGCAAAGGAAAAGAAAGTTGCACGGGTTACTTTATTTATACCATGATAAATATTGAAACAGGCAGAGCACATACGGTTCCAAATTGGATAATTGAAAGGTATTCTATTTAAATTTTTATAAATGAAGTATATAATCTATTTATTTTTAGTATTTGTTTTAGCATCAAGCTGTAGGAAAGACGTAGAGTTTACTAATTCTCCGGTAAGTTTAACTTTTAGTACCGATACCATAAACTTTGATACCATTTTTTCGCTTAAAGACAGTGGTAAAATTGGTTTGCCTAAATCAATTACACTGCGATTAATTGTAACCAATCCAAATGAAAGTGCAATAAAAACCAGCATACAAATGGAAGGAAACCAATATGGATTATTTAAATTAAATGCAGATGGGATTAGTGGAGATGGGAATTTGCAAAAAATAGAAAATATAGAAATAAACGGAAAAGACAGTATTTATATTTTTATTCAAACTTATATTAATCCTGATTTAACTGAAAAATTTCTAGTTGCTGACCATATTTTATTTAACACAAATGGAAATAAACAAAGTGTGGTTGCATTAACATACTCAATCAATGCAAATTATTTTGTAAGTGAAACCATAACTAATAATACAACTTGGAGTGATGTAGACAAACCTTATGTTATTTATGATGATTTTTTAGTGGGTGAAGGAGTAACTTTAACAATTAATCCGGGTGTGCACGTTTATAGCCATATCAATTCAACAATTTATGTTCAAGGAACTATAAATATTGACGGAACATACGACAACCCTGTAATTTTTGAAGGAAGCAGGTTAGATGACGATTATAAAGATGTACCAAACCAATGGAACGGCATTCATTTATTACAAACAAGTGTTAACAATAAAATAAAAGGAGCAATTATCAAAAATGGTTTTGTTGGAATTAGGGTTGATTCGTTATCTATGAATTCGAATCCTAAATTAGAGTTATCCCAAACTATCATTCAGGATATGGGAGCAGTTGGTTTATTAAGTTATTCAGCTCATATAAAAGCCACCAATAACCTTATTAGCAATTGTGGTCAGTATTGTTTTTTAGGCGATTTAGGAGGAAAATACGAATTCACCTTTAATACTTTTGCTGCCACAGGGGGAACTCAAGCTAGAAAAAATGCTACTTTTACTTTAACAAATACGCCTTTTAAAGATAAAAATGGAGTTACGACAGTTTTTCCTTTAAGTTATACTTTAATAAATAATATTATTTGGGGAAGTAACGATGATGAAATAAATTTTGTAAGAGATGAACAAGGAATTACTAATACAGCAATTGTTAAAAACAATAATATTAAAAGCGAATTATTTAGAGATGAATTATTGGCAAATTCTACAAACATAAATTCGAATCAAATTACTTTAGATCCTAGTTTTGTAGATGCCAATAAAAAGAATTATAAAATAAAAGGAGGTTCGGTTTGTTCTGGCCAAGCCAATAAATCAACAGGAATTAATTTCGATATTACTAATAAATTCAGGTCAAATCCTTCTATTGGAGCTTATGAACCCGATTAATTTTCAATAAATTTAAAAATAAAAAAAGAGGTTTAAATTTGTTTAAACCTCTTTTTTTTATAGCCTATTATAACGTTCCTCTTTTGGCTTGTTCTGCTTCTATCGACTCAAACAAAGCTTGGAAATTTCCTTTTCCAAAACTTTTTGCTCCTTTACGCTGAATTATTTCAAAAAACAATGTTGGTCTGTCTTCTACAGGCTTGGTAAATATTTGTAATAAATATCCTTCTTCATCTCTATCAACCATAATTCCCCATTTTTTTAGTTCGTTTAAATCTTCTGATATTACTCCTACTCTATCAGCTACTGTGTCGTAATAAGTTCCCGGAACATATAAAAACTCTACTCCTCTTTTTCGCATTTCAGAAATAGTAAAAACAATATCATCTGTTGCAACAGCAATGTGTTGGCATCCTGGGCCTTTATAAAAATCTAAATATTCTTCTACCTGACTTTTCTTTTTTCCTTTAGCTGGTTCGTTAATTGGAAATTTAATATAGCCATTTCCACTACTCATCACCTTGCTCATTAAAGCAGTATATTCTGTCGAAATATCTTTATCATCAAACGTTACCAAATTTGCAAAACCCATCGCTACTGCGTAAAATTCCGACCATTTATTCATTTGCCCTAACTCTACATTTCCAACCATGTGGTCAATGTATTTTAAACCACAAGTTCCAGGTTCGTAACCAGAATTTAAAATTTCAAAACCGGGTAAAAAAACACCATTGTATTCTTTTCTTTCAATAAATACATGAACTGTATCGCCATAAGTATGTATACCACTCATTTTTAATTTACCATTTTTATCTTCAATGGTTTGTGGTCGTAAATATGATTTGGCTCCTCTTATAGTGGTTTGTTCAAAGGCATCATAAGCATCATCAACCCAAAGTGCAATTACTTTTACACCATCGCCATGCATTCTTAAATGCTTTGCAATTTCACTTTCAGGATCAAATGGAGTGGTTAAAACTAACCTTATTTTACCTTGTTGTAAAACATATGAAGTTCTATCTCGCAAGCCGGTTTCTAAGCCGGCATAGGCCAAATCTTTGAAGCCAAAAGCAGTTTTATAATAATGTGCTGCTTGCCTTGCATTTCCTACATAAAGCTCTACATAGTCAGTTCCATTTATTGGTAAAAAATCTTTGGCATCTTCAAATATTTTTTTTGCTGAGTAATTGTAATTTTCAACTTTAGTTAAATCATTCATACTATCTATATTTTAAATTTCTTTTTTAATTGAATTGTCAACCCAACTGTGGTAATAGTCATCAAACTCTAAATCCATTGCTTCTTTAGTAATTTTTACAGGATTAAAAGGATCAATCATTACAGCTAATTCGTTGGTTGATGTTTTACCAATACTTCTTTCAATTGCACCAGGATGAGGACCATGTGGCAACCCTCCAGGATGTAAAGTAATTTGTCCTTTTTCAATATTATTTCTACTCATAAAATCTCCATCTACATAATACAAAAGTTCATCACTATCTACATTGCTGTGGTGGTAAGGCGCTGGAATGGCATTTGGGTGGTAATCATACAATCTAGGAACAAATGAACATATAACAAAATTTTTACCCATAAATGTTTGATGTATTGGAGGAGGCATATGAATTCGGCCAGTTATTGGTTCAAAATTAAAAATTGAAAAAGCATAAGGATAACTACATCCATCCCAACCAATCAAATCAAATGGATGGTTTTCATAAATATATGGATAAATCAATCCTCTTTTTTTTATATTAATTAAAAATTCACCATCTTCATCATGGGTTTCCATATTCATTGGCGCTCTAAAATCTCTTTCACAAAATGGAGAATGTTCTAAAAACTGACCATATTTATTTCTATATCTTTCAGGTGTTTCAATGGGACCGTGCGATTCAACAATGAGTATTCTATTTTCGTTTGTTTCAAAATTTATTTGGTAAACGGTACCCCTGGGAATAATAATATAATCACCATACGAAAATGAAATATTCCCATACATCGTTTTTATTTCACCGTTGCCTTTATGAATAAAAAGCATTTCATCGGCATCGGCATTTTTAAAAAAATATTTATTTGTTCCTTCAATTGGCGCAGCAACTCCAATGGTCATGTCGTCATTTACAAATAGGGTTTTTCTACTTTCTAAATAATCGTTTGCAGGCTTAGCATTAAAACTTTGATAACTTCTATTTTGCAAATTATCTTCAATAGCAATTTCAGGTTTTACGGAATAAGGAATTCCTTTTTCTTTTACTCGTGTGGGAGGATTTATATGGTAAACCAATGATGACATTCCAGAAAAACCTTCTGTCCCAAACAATTCTTCGTGGTATAAATTTCCGTTCGGTTGACGAAAAACAGTGTGGCGTTTTTCAGGTATTGTTCCTACCTGTTTATATATTGGCATAGCTTTGAAATTGTATTTTCAAAACTATTTTTATTGCTAAATTTTAACCACGACAACCATCAATCAATTGAATGATATTACAAATCAATTATATTGACTTCAATCAATATAATTTGTTTTAGATGCTAGAATTAAAATGCCATTCCCATTTGTTTTATTTGTATTAAAATCAATAATCATTAATAAAAGGATTATTGGAAATAAAAAAAGTAAAGTTAAAAATGAAACAATTTTTATTAAAAAATTTGCTGAAATAATTAAAGTTGTACAACTGTTAAGTAGCTCGTGGCTGAGTTTACCTGCCCAGCCATAAGTGTAAGTCTTCGAAATTAAGTTAAAACCAACAGCATTTAATTTTAATAAAATCTCTTTTTCGGTATATACTCTTTTTCGGTTATTTATACTTTCGTATTGGTTGTATTTATTAAAAATATAAGGATAAAATTTGGTTATAAAATTCCCATTTATTGGAACATATAATAAAAATTTTCCTCCGTTATTTAAACTTTTATAAATATTTAATAGCGCTATTTCATCGTTTTTTAAATACTGAAATACACCAACCGATAATGCTAAATCAGCTTGTATTAAATTTTGCTCCTGTTCTAAATCAACACAAATAGATGTTAGATTTTTAAATTCAAAAGCATCACAAAATTCTTTATTATAAATATTATTATCGAGTGCTACAAAAGAAGATTTTTTATATTGATTACAAAATGGAACTATGTATTGCGCTTCGCCACAACCAAAATCAATAGCAGTAAAGCTTTCCTTTGAATTTCTCAATACATTTTTCCAACTTTTTATTACGTACCATTTTCGAAGTTGAACTAAATAATTAAAAAAATAAATTAAGTAAATTATACGGGGAAAATGGATTAGAATTTTCGGATACTTATAATTTATTAAATAGGTTAATTCTTTTTTCAATTACATTATAATTAAATAAATTACCTATTAAACTTTAATCTTTCGCCTTTTTTAGTTTCATTAAAAATACCATTACGGTAGGTTAAATGACCACTCACAATGGTGGTATCTATACTGGTTTTAAAAGTATATCCTTCAAAAGGACTCCAACCGCATTTGTATAAAATATTTTCTTTAGTGACTGTTTCAGGTTTATTCATATCAACCAAAACCAAATCGGCCCAAAAGCCTTCTCGAATATAACCACGTCTATCAATATCGAATAAAATTGCTGGGTTGTGACACATTTTTTGAACCACATTTTCTAAAGTTATTTTTCCTTGTAAGCTACATTCAATCATGGCTTGCAAGCTATGTTGAATTAAAGGTCCTCCGCTTGGAGCATTGATATATGCTTGTTCTTTTTCAGCAATGGTATGTGGCGCATGGTCAGTGGCTATTACATCAATTCTTCCATCATTTACCGCTTTCCAAATTGCATCTCTATCTTCAGCAGTTTTTACTGCAGGATTCCATTTTATATAATTTCCTTTGGTTTCATAATCTGCATCGCTAAACCATAAGTGATGTATACAAGCTTCGGAAGTAATACGCTTTTCGCTTAAAGGAATATTATTTTCAAATAAATCTAATTCCTCTTTGGTACTAATATGTAAAACATGTAAACGTGTATTGTATTTTTTTGCTAATTGCACTGCAAAACTTGATGACAAATAACACGCTTCTCTACTCCTAATTAAAGGATGATGTTTTGCGGTTAAATTATCGCCAAACTCAGCTTTAAATTTAGCTGCGTTTTCTTTAACTAAAGGGTCGTACTCGCAATGAGTAGTTATAATTGTTTTTACTTGACTAAATATATTTTCAAGCGCAATGGGATCATCAACCAACATATCACCTGTGCTGCTTCCCATAAATATTTTCACACCACAAACATTGGTTTCATCTACTTTTAGTAATTCATCTAAATTGGTATTGGTAGTACCCATATAAAACGAGTAGTTAGCCAAAGAAACCTCTGCAGCACGCGAATATTTTTGTTCAAGTAATTCATAATTAGTAGCACTTGGAACCGTATTTGGCATTTCCATATAAGTGGTACATCCACCAGCTACTGCTGCTTTTGCTTCAGTATAAAGCTCGCCTTTGTGAGTTAAACCTGGCTCTCTAAAATGAACTTGATCGTCAATTACACCAGGCATTAAATATTTACCTGTTGCGTCAATTATCACATCGGCAGGCATGGCAATAGCATTGGTATCTATTTTTTCGATGAAACCATTTTTTATCAATACATCAGCACCAAAAATTTTGCCTTCGTTTACTAAAGTTGCATTGCGTATAAGAATTGTTTGCATAAAAATTTTTAATCAATAGTTGCTATCACCTTCAACTCAATAGCAATGGGTGTTGGTAAACAAATAATTTGTATGGTAGTTCTGCAAGGTTGGCTCTCTTTAAAATATTCAGCCCACAGTTGATTATACGTTTTAAAATCATCTTTCATATTGGTTAAAAATACTGTTACATCAACTATTTTATCCCAACTGCTTCCAGCATCTTCCAAAATGTATTTTATGTTTTGAAACACCGAATGGCATTGTGTGGCAATATCGTAACTAATGATATTTCCATTTTCATCTAACTCAACTCCGGGTATTTTTTTAGTTCCTTTTTCTCTAGGTCCAACACCTGAAAGAAATAATAAGTTTCCTACACGTTTTGCATGTGGATATAAACCTACTGGTTCTGGTGCTTTTGATGAATGTATGGTTTCCATGATTGTTGAATTGTTATATTGTTATCTCGCCTTGTGTGATGTTTAACTGTTTAATTGTTTATTTTATTAATTGTCCATTGCTAATTGCCAATTCGTTTACTTAGCAATTTTGTCAATCAAAATTAAGCATTCAAAATTCAAAATTTATTTACTTCCATTCTAAACTTTCTATTAACTCAAGCATATCTATTTTTAAAAATGCTAAAACTGGTGCTATCGAATCTTGGTTGGTAGTTGAATTAAAGTACAATGAACCTCTTAAAAAATGCTTTGTACTATCGGTTATAAAAAATTGTGCATTGGTAGCAGTGCTTCCATCTAACTCATAAAATATTCCATTTTTACCTGGTTTTGCAATATAGTTTTCTATAATTTCATCAGCTTTCATGGTATGTTTATAAACCATCATACGGCTATCATTTAGCAATTTAAATAATGAATCTCGGTTATAAATAGTTTTATAACTTAAATGTAAAGTTGCGTTAAAGTTTTTATATTGAACATTATACCAGCAAGGTTCTGCGTTTGGATATTTATCTAATTCTACAGTGGCATATTCAGGAACATCCATAGTGTAATTACAGGGATTAATTGATTTATAATAATTCTTTTTGGGTAAATCTATTCGTTGATAGCCTTTTGGTTTTGGAATCATGACTTCGTTAGCACATGAAAAAAAAACTACAATAAAAATTATACCCAATTTTAATCTCATTACTATCTTTCTATTAATACTTTTAATCTCTTAATTCTTCTTTTATCAACCGCTTCTATTTTAAACGAAATTGGATGAAATTTAATCTCTTGATTTTGCTTAGGCATATTTCCATTTAATTCTAAAATTAAACCAGCTAAAGTATCCGCTTCGTTTCTAACATCATCAAAAAAATCAGGGTTTAACTCCATGTATTTACAAGCGTCATTTATAAGCATTTTAGCTTCAAACACAAAAGTATTGTCATCTAGTTTGCTATAATAAATTTCATCTTCATCAAATTCATCATTTATTTCACCAAATACTTCCTCTAAAATATCTTCCATAGTTACCAAACCACTTGTACCTCCAAACTCATCTACAACTATTGCTATGTGAGTTCTTTTATTCTGAAAATCTTTTAATAAGTCATCAATTTTTTTCGATTCTGGAACATAAAAAGCAGATCTAATTAAGGTTTGCCATTTAAAATCAATTCCTTTGTTAATATGTGGCAACACATCTTTAATTGACAAAACACCTTTAATTTCATCTAAACTTTCCTCATAAACTGGAATTCTCGAATAACCCAATTCATCAATTAATTGCAATAATTCTTCAAAATTCGATTCAATATCAATGGCAGATATATCGGGCCTTTGACACATTATTTCTGTAACATTAGTATTAACAAAATTTACAATTCCTTTTAATATAGATTTTTCTTGTTTTGGGGCATCAGTTTCAGATGTAATATCTATGGCATGACTCAACTCATCAACACTTAAAATGTGACCTCTTTTCGTAACTCTTTTATCAATAATTGATGTTGAATTTTCTAAAAGAAATACCAAAGGTTTAAACAATTTATACATATAAAACATAAAAACTGCAACATATGCCGAAACTTTTGCGTTGTTTTGAACTGCATATATTTTAGGAATTACCTCACCAAATAAAACGAGCATAAATGTCACAAAAATTACTTCAGTCAAAAAACCAAATAATGGGTTATTTTCAAAATCAAAAATGGTGGTAAGAAAAACAGTTGAAACCATTACCATTGCCACATTTATAAATGTATTTCCAATTAAAATAGTAGCTAATAATTTTTTTGGATGACTTATTAAATAACTAATTGCATTTGACGATGCATTTTCTTTTTCTGTTAAATCTTCTATTTGCGATTTGTTCAAAGAAAATAAAGCATTTTCAGAACCAGAAAACAAAGCTGATAGTAAAATTAATAACATGATAGCAACTAAACTTCCTAATATTGTTGGTAAGTCAGACGAATGAATGTTATTGTTTAAATATGATAATAATAAAAATTTAAAATTAAGCGGGGGTTCCATTAATTTTCGTGTTTTAATTTGTTTGCAATTATAAATAAAATAAATTCCAAAAACACTTAACTATTTGAATGTTCAAACTATTTTTCCTAACAAGTGTTAGTTTATTAAATTTATAATGTTAAAATAATATAAATATTTATTTATTTTTGTTTCCTTTTTATAAAATCAAATCTTTAATGAATTCATCTATAGATAAAGAATTAGAATCAGTAGTAATACGTTTTGCTGGCGACAGTGGTGATGGAATGCAATTAACTGGTACTCAATTTACAAATGCTGCCGCTTTATTTGGCAATGATTTAGCAACTTTCCCCGATTTTCCTGCCGAAATTAGAGCACCAATAGGAACATTAGCTGGAGTTTCTGGTTTTCAAATTCATTTTGGCTCTACTAAAATTAATACTCCTGGCGACATGAGTGATGTTTTAGTTGTAATGAACGTAGCTGCTTTAAAAGCAAACTTAAAAGGTTTGGTTAAAGGTGGTGTTATTATTGCAAATTCCGATGGTTTTGATTCGAAAAATATGCGTTTGGCAAATGTGCCAGAAGATAAAAACCCTTTAACCGATGGCTCGCTTGCCGATTACGATTTAAAAATAATTGATGTTACTAAAATTACAAGAACTGCTTTGGCAGACAGCGGTTTAGGCACAAAAGAAATTGATCGATGCAAAAACATGTTCGTGTTAGGTTTAATTTATTGGATGTATCATAGAAGCATGGATAGTTCTATAGAATTTATTACTTCTAAATTTAAAAAGAATGAAGCTGTAATGAACGCCAATTTAAAGATATTGCAAGCAGGCTGGAGTTATGGCGAAACCACCGAAATGTTTGCCAATCGCTTTAAAATTGCACCTGCAAAAATGAAAGCTGGTGCATACAGAAGCATTATGGGTAATCAAGCTGCTGCATTGGGTTTAATTTCTGCATCAGTAAAATCTGGCTTATCATTATTTTATGGCACTTACCCTATTACTCCTGCTTCCGATATTTTACATGAACTTTCTAAGTACAAAAATTATAATATAAAAACTTTTCAAGCCGAAGATGAAATTGCTGCTATATGTTCAGCAATTGGTGCTTCATTTGGAGGAAGTTTGGCTATAACTGGTTCTTCTGGGCCCGGAATTGCTTTAAAAGGCGAAGCAATTGGCTTGGCTACCATGTTAGAATTACCTTTGGTAATAGTTAACGTGCAACGCGCTGGACCAAGTACAGGTTTACCCACAAAAACAGAACAAGCCGATTTAATGCAAGCTTATTTTGGTAGAAACGGTGAATGTCCTTTGGTTATTGTTGCTGCTCAATCACCAGTTGATTGTTTTAATATGGCATTTGAAGCGTGTAGAATTGCATTAGAACACATGATTCCTGTTTTCTTTTTAAGCGATGGATACATTGCTAATGGTTCTGAACCTTGGTTGTTCCCTCAATCAAAAGATTTACAAGAAATAAAAGTTGAGTTTGCACCTGAAAGAGGAAATAATGACGATAAATTTATGCCTTACCTGCGTGATGAAAAATTATCTCGTCCGTGGGCATTGCCAGGTACCAAAGGTTTAGAGCATAGAATTGGTGGTTTAGAAAAACAAAATATTACTGGAAATATTAGTTACGACCCCAATAACCATGAAGAAATGGTACTTTTACGTCAGGAAAAAGTAGATAGAGTTGCTGATTTTATTCCTTTACAAACAATGGATAACGGACCAGAAACTGGTGATTTATTAATACTTGGTTGGGGTGGAACTTATGGTGCGCTAAAAACTGCAACTTCCATTTTACGTGGCGAAGGATTAAATGTATCTCATGCCCAAATACGTTACATCAATCCATTTCCTAAAAACTTAGACGAAATTTTAAAAGGATTTAAAACAGTAGTTGTGCCAGAGTTAAATAATGGTCAATTAGTTAAAATTATTAGAGATAAATATTTTATAGATGCCATTCCTTATAACAAAATTCAAGGTATGCCATTTATGAGCACTGAAGTTGTGAATAAAATAAAGGAGATTTTAGCTTAGGGAAT
>JBAXCN010000089.1:0-11480 GCA_037141455.1 Bacteroidota bacterium | reverse complement strand
CAAACAATCTTACACTTCGATTTTGGCCACGGAATTTCCTAGAAGCAATCTTACACCTCGATTTTGGCCACGGAATTTCTGGCAAGGAATTTTAAACATTGATTTTGTTACTTAGAATTTAATGGAAAGGAATTAACTAAAAATATGATACACCAAAAAGCTGCTGCCGTAAGCCAAAGCCGTTAGATACAAAAACTGTATGATGGGCCATTTAATATGGTCAGTTTCTTTTTTAACAATGGCTATTGTACTCATACATTGCATGGCAAAAGCATAAAAAATCATAAGTGATAAAAAGGTAGCTGTATTGTAACTTGGCTTACCCGTTCGCGGATTTATTTCGGCCATCATTTTGGTTTTTATGTGGCTAAAACTATTGTTTCCATCATCATTAACACTGTAAATGGTATTCATGGTGCCTACAAAAACCTCGCGCGCGGCCAATGAAGTAAGTAATGCAATGCCTATTTTCCAATCGAAACCCAAAGGACGAATGGCTGGTTCAATTAATTTACCAAACTCACCTGCATAACTGGCTTCCAATTTTTCAGCATTCATTTTTAATTGCAATTCTTTTTTTACCGAATCGTTAGTATTATTGTTTAAAAGCGTTTCGTACTTATTTTCTATTTTACTAATATTGGCCTGAGGGCCAGTAGAAGCTATTACCCAAAGAATAACAGAAACAGCAATAATTATTTTTCCAGCACCAAACACAAACGCACTTCCTTTTTCGTAAATGGTAATTAATAAATTGGAAAACACGGGCACTTTATAACCTGGTAGTTCTAAAATGAAGTAAGTTTTTTCTTTTTGTTTTATAAATAATTTAAAAATCCAAGCACTTAAAATAGCAGCAAAAAAACCAATTAAATACATTAACATCAGCACCAAACCATGCATGTTAAAAGGGCCAAATTTGGCACTGTCTTCCAACATCATTCCAATAAGTAAAGTATAAACGGGCAAGCGAGCGGAGCAGCTCATTAAAGGAGTTACTAAAATAGTAATGAGGCGTTCTTTTTTATTTTCTATACTGCGTGTAGCCATAATACTTGGAACAGCACAAGCCATTCCGCCAATTAAAGGTACAATAGATTTTCCGTTCATGCCAAACGGACGCATAATTCTATCCATTATAAAACCAACACGCGCCATATAGCCTACATCTTCTAAAATGGCAATGAATAAAAACAACAGAATAATTTGAGGCAAAAACACCAACACACCAGTTAGTCCTGCCAAAATTCCATGCACCACCAAATCGTTTAAAACACCTGCTGGCAAAGTGTTTTCTACATAATTTGTAAATGCACCTAATCCGTATTCAAGCCAATCTTTTGGATATTCGCTCCAGCTAAACATTGCCTGAAAAACCAAAAGCAGCAACACCAAAAAAATGGAAATACCATAATAACGGTGAGTTAAAATTTTATCAACTTTTGATGTAATGGAAGATTTTAATTGCGAAACATTTTTTAAGCGAGCGTACTTTACTGTTTCATCTATAATTTTATATCGAGTAAGTACTTCCTCTTCTTGAAAACCAATTAAATCGAATTGGTAATGTTTAAAAATTTCATTTAATCTTTTAGCTTTTTCACTAATTAAAGTACTGGCATTAATTGCATATTGTAAAGCAGCATATTTATTTCGTTTATCAGTTACTTTACTCAAATCATCAAGTAATTGACTATTTACATTTTGCAAACTAAAATACTCAGCAGTAACTCTTAAATCATCGTTTAACAATAACTCTTTTAGCTTGTCAATTCCTTCTTTTTTTCGCGCATTTAAACTTATTACAGGAACTTTTAGTTTTTCTTGCAATTTATCTATGTCGTATTTTATACCCCTGCGATCGGCTACATCGAGCATGTTTAAAGCCAAAACGATGGGTACTTTTAAATCGGCTACTTGGGTAAATAAAAGCAAATTTCTTTTTAAATTACTGGCATCGGCAATAAAAACTACCAAATCAGGATAATTGGTTTCGGCTTTATTTCTTAGTATTTCATATGTAACCAACTCATCAGCACTTTTAGGATAAAGGCTGTATGTACCAGGTAAATCAATTATGTGAGCATTTTTTTCAGCGCTTAATTTAAAAGAACCTGTTTTTTTTTCAACAGTAGTTCCAGGAAAATTTGAAACTTTATGGTTTAAACCAGTAAGTGCGTTAAATAAACTAGTTTTACCGCTATTGGGGTTTCCTACTAATGCAACTGTTATTTCTTTCTTTTCCAATTAGTCAATGGTTTTTATTTCAATACATGCTGCATCTTGCATACGCAAACAAACTTTACTTTCGCTTAAATTTATAGCAATAGGGTCACCAAATGGTGCAACATTTTCTAGTTCTACTTCTTCGCCTGGCAGTAAACCCATTTCAAATAGTTTTAATGCCAAAACTTGTCCATTTACTTTTGTAATAATGGCTTTTTTTCCAAAACCAAGCTGTGTAAGGTTCTTCATTTAGCCCGCAATTTAGAATAATTCTAATTAAGTTTTTGCTATTTCTTAAATCATATTAAAAATTAACAAATATTTTATTGTATCTCCTTTTAATTTATAAGTAAATAAAGATTAATTTGCAGTTAAATGGAATTTAAAAATAAAGCGTTTGCTCAATTTACCTTTTCAATTATTAAACCTGTTGCTATCAGTTTTACTTTTTTATACTTGCTTTTTGCTGTTGCACAATATTTTATTTTAAGTATTGATTATAAGAATTTAATGGTAATAATGGCATTAAGTACTTCATTCTATTTTGGAGTAGTAAGTTTGTTAATATATAAAAAAACAAACCTTTTTAAATATCATATTATACTTTCATTTAGCTTAATACTAGCACCTTCAATAAATACTTTTGTTCATTTATGGATTTTTAAAGATTCACTCCAAACTTCATTATTACTACTAATAGTTGTATTTTCAGGTTTTATTATTTATTCGAAACAATTATTTTATGCTACAATTTCAATAACCATACTTTTTCTAGTTTTTGTAACCTATCATTTCAATTTCGATAGTTATTGGGTGTATTTTCTATTTACTATTGTTCCGGCAATAGTTTTAGCAATTGCTGCTAATATTACTTTAAATAATAACTTTAAAAAAATTGAAGAGGCAAATTATCAAGTAACTGTAAAAAATACTGAATTAAAAAAGGCAAATGAAATTTTAGTTAATCAAAGTAATCAACTAAAGCAAAATATTATAATTCAAGAACAGGCAAGGCATGAAGCTGATTTGGCAAACAATTACAAAACTGAATTTTTAGCAAACATGAGCCACGAAATAAGGACTCCTTTAAATGGTGTTATTGGTTTTAGTGATTTGTTAATTCAAACCGAGTTAAACGCTAATCAAAATGAATATATTAAAATTATAAATTCGTCAGCAAAATCGTTATTAGAAATAGTTAACAATATTTTAGATTTTTCGAAAATAGAAACTGGTAAAATAGAAATTGAAAATGAAATAATAAACTTAAAAGAACTAGAAACACAAGTAATTGATATAGTAAAATTTCAAATAGAACAAAAGAATTTAAAGTTAGAAATTAGTAATTCAGCTGATATTCCAAATTTTATATTGGGTGATAGTTTAAGGTTAAAGCAAATTTTAATAAACTTATTAGGTAATGCTATAAAATTTACTAATAAAGGTAAAATTGAATTTAAAATAGAATCAATAAACATTTTTGAAAACAATAAACAAACGCTTCGTTTTTCGATAATTGATACTGGAATAGGCATTGATTTTAAAAACCAACAAAAAATATTCGAGGCTTTTACACAAGAAGATTCAACCACAACCAGAAAATTTGGTGGTACAGGTTTGGGATTGCCTATTTCAAATAAAATATTGAATTTAATGAATAGCAATCTCCATCTAGAAAGTATTTATGGAAAAGGAAGTAATTTTTATTTTGATGTAACATTTGATGTAATAAAAATAATACCTACTGAAGTTAAAGATGAAAGTTTATTTAATTCGAATTCTTTATTTATAAAAAAACCATTAATTTTAATAGTTGATGACAATTCAATAAATATATTTTTAACAAAAATTTTAATAAAAAATATTATTTCTGATGCTGAAATAATAGAAGCTGAAAATGGTTTTATTGCCCTTGATTTGTTTAGAGGTAATATTTTTAATTTAATAATTATGGATATTCTAATGCCCGCTATAAATGGATACGATACAGCAAAAAAGATAAGATTACAAGAAACAAATAACAGAGTGCCAATAATTGGATTAACTGCGGGTGTAATGAAACAAGAAAGAGAAAAATGTTTGGAAGCTGGCATGGATGATTATTTAAGTAATCCTATTGATAAAGAAGTTTTAGAAAAAATACTTTTAAAATTTTTAACCAAATAAATAATATTGAAGATAGCTGTAAATACTCGGTTTTTAATTAAAAACAAATTAGAAGGATTTGGCCATTTTACCAATGAATGCTTAAAACGAATAGTTATTAATAACCCAACTATTACCTTTTATTTTTTGTTTGATAGGCCTTTTGACAAAAGTTTTATCTATGCAAAAAATATAATTCCTATTGTAATTCCCCCTCCAGCAAGGCACCCAATACTTTGGTATATTTGGTTTAATATTTCAGTTGCTGGTTGGTTAAAATTTAATAAGCCCGATTTATTTATAAGCCCAGATGGATATGCTAGTTTAAACACAAAAGTTAAACAATTAAGTGTTTTTCATGATTTGGCTTTTGAGCATTTTGAAGATGGAATACCCAAAATACAACTTAAATACATGAAATTTTTTGCACCTTTATTTGCAAAAAAAGTAAATAGAATTGTAACCGTAAGTGAGTTTTCGAAAAATGATATTATTACAAAATATAATATTAATAGCAACAAAATTGATGTGGTTTTTAATGGTGCTAATAATTTATTTAAACCATTAATTAATACTGAAAAACACGTTTTAAAAGAAAAATTTAGTGCCGGATATAACTACTTTTTATACGTTGGTTCAATTCATCCTCGAAAAAATGTGAGTAAACTTTTACAAGCTTTTGATGTATTTAAAGATCAAACTAAAAGCGATTACAAATTAGTATTAACTGGCCGAATGGCATGGAAAACCAATGAAGTAAATACTATTTATAACCAAATGAAATATAAGGATGAAGTAATCTTTACTGGTTATTTAACCAACGAAGATTTGGCTTTGGTTACTGCAAGTGCTTTTGGTTTGTGTTATGTTTCTTTATTCGAAGGCTTTGGAATACCAATTATTGAAGCAATGAAATGTGGCGTTCCAGTTATTTGTAGTAACACATCATCCATGAAAGAAATTGGTGAAGGTGCAACTATGCAAATAAATCCAACAAGTGTAGAAAGCATAAGTTATGCCATGGTAAGACTTTATAACGACCCTGAACTTTTAAAAACTTTATTAACCAAAGGGTTTGAAAAACAAGCATTGTTTAGTTGGGATAAAACAGCCAATTTACTCTGGCAAAGTTGTTTAAAAGCAATGAATTGAATTTAGGAAGTTTAAGTATGAAGTAACTTAAAGATACGGCTTGTATACACCTTGTTAATTGATTATGTAACATTTATATTTGAAATTATTTTTAATTAATGAAAATAAATTCTATGGAATCAGATATTAATAATTTAGAAGAACCTTTTATACCTTATAATACTATAAGGAAAAGTAGTTTCGAAGAACTTGAAAACGAGAACAGATTATATTCATTAAGCCTTAGTCCAATTCAACGATTAGCCTATTTGATGGAGTTAAATATTAATGCATTTGGTCGTAAATCTTTGAATATAAATCAACTTGAATTGAAAATTTATAAAAAGTAATATGGATTTATTTTACAAACCCCATAAAGATATATTACAAAAAATGCTTTTTTTTAATGTTGAATTTATAATGATTGGTGGGTACGCAGTTAATTATCAAGGATTTAGTAGACCAACTGGAGATTTAGAATTGTGGATTAAACCAACTAATGATAACAAGGAAAAGCTATTAGAAATGTTAAAAGTGAATAAATTTAATAAAGAAAGTATTGAGTATATAAATTCAGTTGATTTTACTAAACCTGAAGTTTTTTGTATGGGAGAACCTCCAACTAGGATAGATTTTTTAACAAAAATAACAGGATTCGAATATGAAGTAGCAAACAAAGAAAAAATAATAGAAGTATTTGAAGGAATGAATATTACATCTAAATCATTTAATACTTTCAAAAATTAGTAATAATAGAACAAAAGACAAATTAGACGTAGAAGAACTTCAAAAAATTCAAGCACTTAAAAAGAAACTTTAAAGTACAAATTAAATAAGTTTAATAGCTTAAAAATTATTATTAAGTATAATAATATACAAGTATTTGTCCACCTATTTTTTCAAAAAATTTAATGCTGTTCCATTAACGCAATAGCGCAAACCTGTTGGTTTTGGTCCATCATCAAATACATGTCCTAAATGACCACCACATTTAGCACACATTATTTCAACTCTTTGCATGCCTAAAGTTTTATCTATTTCAGTTTTTATTTTTGAACTGTCTAATGCTTCAAAAAAACTGGGCCAACCACAACCAGCATCAAACTTGCTATCGCTTTTAAATAATTCATTGCCACAACCTACACAACTGTAAATTCCACCATCATAATTATTTTCCCATTTACTTGTAAATGGTCTTTCTGTTCCTTTTTTTCGTAAAACATAATACTGATCTTTTGTTAATTGAGCATTCCATTCCGAATCGGTTTTATTAACCAATGTAGAGTCGCTGTTCATTTCGTTATTCATAATATTAATTTTAGTTTGTGTGTTAACTACATTATTGTTGCATGATATTGTGGCTATAACAAAGCTTATAAAACCTGCTAATAACAGAAACCTCACGTTTCCCTTATTTGTTTTTTTTATTTTTAAATTTTTCATTTTAGTTGCTGTGTCTGTTTAAATTCTATTTGATACAAATTTTGTTAAAATAAAATAGAAAAAAAACGTTGTGTATACATAATAATGTTATTAAACTAAAAGTGTTTTATAAAAAATATTTATTAGTTTGCTCCTATTCGAAAATGGCTGAAATGAAAACAATAAATCCCCTAATAGTATTAATTTTACTACTAAATTTTCAAAATTGTTCCTTTGGAAATAATAACAATAATGAATTTAATTTTACAAAAAATATTATTATAAGAACAGAAAAAAGAGATATAAATAATCAAATAATCCTAAACCCAGAAATGGTTATTTCTAATTGTGGATGTTATGGAGCAAGCCCAATTGCAAATTTAGTTGATGAACAAAACACTCAAATTGCCAGAAACGAGTTTATGCTACCAACTGATATGAGGTATAACAAAGCACAATTTATTATTGACTTAAAAAACACTTTTCAGCTAAGTAAAATTTCGGCTTTTGAGTTAGCAGGCAGTTGGCGTGGTAAGGATACAATTTATATATATACTGGTAATCCAAATAAATGGAAGTTAAATGGAATAATAATTACTGAAAGAAATAGAGACCAATGGAGTTCAATTAATCTAACTGATTCAAGCAGATTTGTAATGCTTGAGTTTAATATTAAAATAAATGACATTGAAGAAATTGTATTATTTGGCAATAAAATTAGAAGTAACGAATTTATAAAACCTGTTTTTAACGGAATTAAAAATAATCCTACTTTCGATAAATTAATGGGCGCAACTGGAGGTTTGTGGGAAAACGAAAATTTAATGCAATGTGTTAGTTCGCTTCGCGAGTTTCATTCGTGGAATTGGAATGATGGAGGAGTTGATGAGAAAAAACCTGGTTATGCCGTTCCAAATTATCCTGAATATCCAAATAACTATTTTATTTTTAATCCGGATTACAGCAATCGCCATACCGATGAAGACTATAAAAGATTAACTAATGCGGGTATTGAGTTAAATCCTTGTTTGCAAACTTCGGCTTATTATTTTACCAAAGGTGAAAATGAAAATATTAAGCCTGTTTTTAAAGGAAAAAACCCAAATAACCCCGAGTCATATAAAGCCCATGCCGATTATTTATTTCAATACACTGCTAGGTATGGCAACACAAAAGTTGATGACTCAAAGTTAAAACTTTATAAAAAAGGCTTTGGCCCTTTAAACGAATTTCAACCACGCGTTTCTGGTTTAAATCTTGTAAAATCGGTTGAAAATTGGAACGAGCCTGATAAATGGTGGCATTCCTTTGCAGCTACTTTTACTCCTTTTGAATTTGCTGCCATGTGTAGTGCCGATTATGATGGACATGAAAAAAAATTAGGCGTAAACGTAGGTGTTAAAAATGCTGATTCTAATATGAAAGTAGTAATGGGTGGTTTGGCTTCATTAAACATTGATTTTATAAAAGGAATGAAACTTTGGACAGAGTTTAATAGAACCGAGTTTAAAAAATTTCCTGCCGATGTTTTAAATTTTCATCATTACTGCAATAAATTTATAAATGGCCAACCAACTATTGGCATTAGCCCAGAAGAAGATCATTTAAAAGATAAATTAAAAAAAATAGTTGCGTTTAGAGATTCATTACTACCTGATTTAGAAATATGGTTAAGTGAATTTGGTTACGATACCCAAGAAGGTTCCTCTCAAGCTGCTCCAGCTATTGAAAAAAATAGTACTGAAGAAATTCAAGGAAGATGGCTTTTAAGAAGCTTTTTGGAAATTTCTGCATCTGGAATTGATAAAGCTTTTGTTTATAATTTAGATGATTATGGAACCAATACCACTATTCAATACCTAACAAGTGGATTAGTAAAATCAGCTCCTAATAACGAAAAAAAAATAGCATGGTATTATGTAGCAGGTTTAAAAAGTTTACTTAAAAACTATTACTTTTTTAAAGAAATTCAATCAGGTAATAAAGAAATAAATATCTATGCATTTAAGTCAAATAACTCTTCCAAAATAATTTATGCTATATGGTGCAATACATCAAATAATAAAGAAGTTTTAAATTATAAACTCAATGTAAAAGAAAATGAAAATGCAATAGTTTTTAAGCCAATTGCTAAAAATAGTTTTCATATAAAAGAAAATATTAAGTCAACTTCTAATATTTTTAATATTGAAAAAATTAGTGAACTCCCTATATTTATAGAGGTAAATAATTAATACCAAAAAATAAAAAAGCCCACAAATAATTTAATATTTATGGGCTTTTAAATGGTATAAGAATTTAAATTTTATTCAAATTCTGCTTCTAAAATTCGCTTAATTTCAACAACTGTTTCTTCTTCTAATTCAGTTCTTCTAACCAATTCTTCGTTATTAAGAGCAAGTACTGCTTTTGCTGTATCTAAACCAATATTTTTCAACTCGTCTATTATCCAAGTATCTATTTCGTCAGTAAATTCATCTAAATCAATATCGTCTTCCTCATTTTCACCATCGCGGTATACATCAATTTCGTATCCTACCATTTTTCCAGCAAGTTTTATATTGTTACCACCGTTTCCAATAGCTAAACTCACTTGGTCCGATTTTAAAAATACCGAAACGCGTTTATCTGCTTCTTCCACTTTAATACTTGTTATTTTAGCAGGACTTAATGCACGTGTTACAAGCAATTGTAGGTTGTTAGTATAGTTTATTACATCTATGTTTTCGTTTCTTAATTCTCTAACAATACCATGTATACGGCTACCTTTCATACCCACACATGCTCCAACGGGATCAATTCTATCATCGTAACTTTCAACTGCTACTTTAGCACGTTTTCCTGGTTCTCTAACAATCTTTTTAATGTTTATTAAACCATCAATAATTTCTGGTACTTCTAATTCAAATAATCTTTCTAAGAAAACTGGAGATGTTCTTGATAAAATAATTCTAGGGCTGCCATTATGCATTTCTACTCTTAGTACAATTGCTTTAATTGATTCTCCTTTTTTATAATGATCAGCAGGAATCATTTCAGTTTTAGGAAGTAATAATTCATTGCCTTCTTCATCCAATACCATAATTTCTTTTTTCCAAATTTGGTATACTTCTCCACTCAATATTTCTCCTACTCTATCCTTGTATTTTTTATACAATTCGTCTTTTTCAAGTTCTAATACTTTACCCAATAGTGTTTGGCGAGCCGATAAAATAGCTCTTCTGCCAAAAACAGCCATTCCTACTTCTTCAGTTACATCTTCGTCTATTTCAAAATCGGGTTCTATTTTTATTGCATCACTATATGCAATTTGGGTTCTTGGGTTTTCTACTTCCCCATCATGAACAATTTTTCTGTTTTGCCATATTTCTAAATCCCCACTTTTGTCGTTTATAATAACGTCAAAGTTGTCATCAGTAACAAATTTTTTCCTTAACATTGTTCTAAATACATCTTCTAACACACGTTGTAACGTGGCTCTATCAATGTTTTTAAATTCTTTAAACTCACCAAAGGAGTCTATCAGTCCGGCACTATGCATAATTTACTTTTATTATTTCTATTTTATTTAAAACTTATTTGAACTACACTTTCCAAAATATCATTAAAGTTTATGTCTTTAAATGTAGGTTCTTTTGCTTTGTATTCTTTTTTTATATCTTTAAGTTGTAAGGTAATTGTTTCCCCCTCTATTTTTTCTAGTTTGCCTAAAAGTTCTGTATTATGTATCAATTTAATTTTTAACTCTCTACCAATATGTTTTTGATATTGTCTAAATAGTTTCAATGGATTTTCTGCCCCAGGTGATGAAACTTCTAAAATATATGCTTCATCCCCATATTCCAGTTCATCCAAATGTCCCGACAAATGTTTACTTAAAATCCTGCATTCATCAATAGTAACACCATTGTCTCCATCTAAAAAAACTATGATTTTTTTACTCCCAATTTTTTGTTCTATATCAACTAAAAACAAATGCGATTCTAAATAATCGTTTGTCCAAGTTGTTAAATTTTCAATTATGTCCATTTTTTTAAAATAAAAGAGGGGACTTTTGTCCCCTCTTCATTATATCTAATACGTTTCAAAAGTAATCAATTAAATTAAAAATGCAAATTTTTAATAAAACTTCGTTTACTCTTATGCTTTATTCAACTACCTTAACAAAGTAACAGATCCAGAATATTGATACTTTTTACCGCTAAAGCTGGTTGCAAAAATCTGATACACGTATGCATCCTGCTGGCATTCGCCTCCTGTTTTTTGGTCTGTTCCATCCCATCCTTTATGAGCTGGCCATGTATCTTTATTGTCCTTCGATTCATAAACCAATTTACCCCATCTGTTGTAAACATATATTTCTATGCTCTCAAATCCTGCCGCGGCCACAAAGAAATGTCGGTTACATGGTATGCCTCCACATAATACATCTACCGTTGAGCCTCCTTTTCCATTGGTGCTTGGGTAAAATGCATTGGGTATAAATACTGTTATGTCTGGGTTTATTCGTATTGTTTTTGTTATTGAATCTATACAACCTTTTTCGCTTACAGCTA
>JBAXCN010000088.1:0-11618 GCA_037141455.1 Bacteroidota bacterium | reverse complement strand
AATAGTAAGGCAGATTTACATCTATTAAATACTTTTTTTTCACTTTTTAAACCAATTTTTTAATAGTATAACTATTGTTCATTAACTTACTTGCAAAAAACAAACATGCTCTTATGTCATCAATATCAATTGAAGGATATTGCCTTAGTATTTCTGTTTCACTTACACCAGCGCTTAAAAACTCTAATATAGTTTGAACACTTATTCTTTTACCTCTTATTGCTGGTTTGCCATTCAATTGGTTATCATTAATTGTTATTCTATTTAAAATATTTTCCATATTCAAATATAATTTTTTTGCAGAATAAAATTGTTTTAAATATTGATACTATTGAACAAGAATATTTAAAAGGACCAATTCAAAAACCAAATTAATATTAACAATTTAAGACTTAGTAAATTTTACATTAGCAAAACTGATACAATAAATTATTTTTGTTGCCTTTAAAATCATTTAAAAAACCTTAAAAATACCATGGCCGAATTTCAACTAGTAATGCCTAAAATGGGCGAAAGTATTGCCGAAGCAACCATTATTAAATGGCTAAAAAACGAAGGCGATGCCATAGCAGCCGATGAAACTGTATTGGAAATAGCTACCGATAAAGTAGATAGTGAAGTACCTAGCCCCAAAGCAGGTATATTAATAAAAAAATTATATAACGATGGCGATGTAGTAGCGGTAAATATGCCAATTGCAATTATGCAATTAGAAGGCAGTGCAGCTGCAACTCCAAGTGTTGCGTCAACTCCTGTGGTAGAAACACCAAAAGAAGTTGCCCAAATAGAAGCTACTGTTTCGCATGCAATTAATATAGCTGCGCCAACTGCCAATGCAGGAAGTAATAAATTTTATAGCCCTTTAGTTTTAAACATTGCTCGTGAAGAAAATGTGAGCATGGCCGAACTAGAAACTATTGGAGGTAGCGGAAATGAAGGCCGTGTAACTAAACGCGACATTTTAAATTTTGTTAGCAATAGAACAAATGGAACAGTAAATGTAATGACAGCAAATAATATTCCTGCAGCTATTCCAACTCCAATTGTTGAAACCAAAATAGAAGCACCAAAACCTGCTGCAACAACTACTCCAAAAGCGGCACCAAGTGTAAGTGGTGGCGATGAAATTATAGAAATGGACCGCATGCGTAAACTAATTGCCGACCACATGGTAATGAGTAAACAAACCAGTCCACATGTTACCAGTTTTGTAGAAGCTGATGTAACCAATATGGTTTTATGGCGCGAAAAAAACAAAAAAGCTTTTGAAAAACGCGAAGGTGAAAAAATTACTTTTACTCCTTTATTTATAGAGTGTGTGGCCAGGGCAATAAAAGATTATCCAATGATTAATTGCAGTGTGGATGGCACAAATATTATTAAGAAAAAGAATATAAACATTGGAATGGCTGCTGCTTTGCCAAGTGGTAATTTAATAGTTCCAGTAATTAAAAATGCCGATACCATGAACTTAATTGGAATAACCAAACAAGTAAATGATTTGGCTAACAGAGCTAGGGCTAACCAATTAAAACCAGATGACATACAAGGTGGTACATTTACTTTAACCAATGTTGGTGGGTTTGGAAACGTAATGGGCACACCAATTATTAACCAACCTCAAGTAGCAATTATGGCAACTGGTGTGGTTAAAAAGAAACCTGCTGTAATGGAAACCGAATTTGGAGATGTAATTGCCATTCGCCACATGATGTTTTTATCACTAAGTTACGACCACAGAGTAGTTGATGGTTCATTAGGTGGAAGTTTTTTACGCATAGTTGCTGATTACATGGAGCAATGGGATGTAAATAGAGAATCTTAATAAAAAAAGCGTTTTAAAATTATTTAAAACGCTTTTTTTTTATTTTAATACAATACTTTTTAAAATAATTTTATACCGCTACTCCACTGCAATTGAACCTTTGCTTTAGCATATTTGCTATTAATTTCAGCTTGTTTTATTTGTGCTTCAATTAATGAACGTTCACGCATGTTTACTAAAAATAAAGAGCTTTCTCCATTTTCAAATCGCAGTTGTTCTGCATTTCGAAGGGAAAATGAATTTTTTACTAGTTCAGTTTGAATTTCAATTATTTGTTCAAGATTTTTAAGGTTATTAAAATTAGCTAATAAATCATTTACTATTTCCCTTTTTACCACTTTGGTTTCAAAATCAATGTTTTTAATTTTAATATTGGCTTGTTGTAATTTACCTCTTTCTTTCCTTAAAAACAACGAACTGTAAAAAGTAGCACCAAATTTATATTGTCTTTCAAAAATGTTGTTTATGTTATCGTTTGTACCTTTTGTAAAAGTTTGAAACGGATAATATTCTATATTTAATTGAGGTTTAATATTTTCTATAGCTAACTTTCTATCAAATTGAAGTTGCTTACTTTTAAATTGAAGCTTTAATAATTCTGGATGATAATTTTCGGCATATACAACTAGTTTTTGAACTGAATCGTTTCCAAAAGTATTAATTTCAATACCTATACTTGATGGAACAACATTTTCTTTAAGTTGAAGTGCTTCATTTTTTTCGCTCCATAAATAATTACTTAAAGCCAAGCTTGTATTTTTAAATTCAACTTCTGTTTCAATTAAAATAGTTTCTCTTCTTTTTAGTTCAATTAAAGCTTCAATGCTATCAATAGGTTTTTCTTCACCGCCAATAATTCTATTTCTTATAAAATTAAATCTTGTTTCGGCCAATGTAAAATTAAATTTCATTAGTCTTAACTTTTCAAAAGCCAATTGCCACTCCCAATAATCTTTAGCTGCATTTAAAAAAAGTTTATTTATTAATTTAATCTTTTCTGCTTCGTTTAACCCTTGTAGAACTTGCGCCTGTCTTAGTGTAACTCTTCTCGCATCGGTTTGCAAGCCTCTTAACAATGGAACACTTAAACCAGCATACAACATTCCGTATTCAACGTTTTGTTGCGTGTATTGTCCGTTAATATTTTTGTATTTTGCATTTTCACTATTTACAGCAAAACCATCGCTTTGGTCAAATCCGGCTTTTAAATCTACACCTATTAAAGTGGGAACTTTTAATTGGGGTTCAAAATAAGTATAGCTATTGTTTCCATCAGTTTGTTTATTGCTATAATTAGTACTAATAACTGGGTCAAAAGCGCCTCTTGCTGCAAGTAATTCAGCTTTTGCAGCAGCCGTTAACAAGTTAGCTTGTTTGGCCAATGGATGGTTTTGTACTACTTGTAAATAAAAACTACTAAAAGTTAAAACACTCGAATCTTGTGCTTGTAATTTAAAACTAATAAAAAATAAAGCTACTAAAATTTTAAAAAATAAAAACTTCATTTTATTTGTCATTTTTAGTTTTATCATTTTCTGCTTTATTACTTTTGTTGGCTTCTTCCATAAAATTAGGGGGAAAAGCGTTGAACTGTCGCCATAATTCATACCAAACCGGTACTTTACTTAACATAGCCCATCCATAAACTCCACCACCCGCTCTAATTAATTCTGGCCAAGGAACATCGTTGGTGTCTTGAACAACAAGCACTCTAAAATTACCATTGGCATCCGCATTTCTATCAATTGCCTGAACCACACCTCCAAAAGTACCTACACTTGCACTTGGCCAACCAGAAAAAACCAATGCTGGCCAACCATCAAACTGAACACGCACCTTGCAACCTTTGTATAATAATGGCATATCCAAAGCCCTAACTGTCATTTCTACTGCTGTTTTGGTATTTGAAGGAACTATGGTAGCAATGTTTTCGTTTTCTTTTATTGTTTCACCAATCCCTGCTTTTAAAACCTGTACTACATATCCATTCTGAGGTGCTTTTATGGCATAAAAGCCACTTCTAAGTTGAAAATTACTATATTCAATTCTTAGCTTTATTAGGTCGGCTTGGCTTTCAAAAAGTTCTCCAGCGGTTTCTTCTAAAGTCGATTCAGCTTTCGAAATTTTATCAACGTATTCAGCTTCTATGAAGTTCAAGTCTATTCGAGAGTTTATCAATTCATTTTCGGCTTTATTAAATTTATTTTCGGCTTCAATGGCTTTCGATTTTGCTTCTTGCATTTTATTCGACCTGTTTTGAATTTCGGTTAAAGAAGCCAATCCTTTTTTGTATAGTTCATTCAATCGGTCGTATTGATTTCTAGAAAGTTCCTCATTTACCTTAGCCGCTTCAAAGTTTGCTTTTTCCCCTTTTACCAGAAACTGTGCTTGCAAAACTTTGTTTTTTGCCATTTTCATTTTAATGTTCACACTGCTACGCATGGCATCAATTTGCTTTTCTAAAGCTACAATTTTTCTATTTTTTGCAGCTAATCCATCTACTTTATTGTCTATCTGTTTTTGTGTTCTCTGTAATAATTGTGGATCAAAAAACTTTTCTTTAACCTCGCTAATTATAACTAAAGTATCACCTTTTTTTACGTATTGCCCTTCCACCACTTTCCATTTTTCTATTCGTCCTCCTATTATTGAAGGTATGTTTTGAGGTCTATCTTCAGGAGCAAAAGGAGTAACCTTTCCTTTTCCGTTTATATTTTGTTGCCAAGGCAAAAACAGTAATAAAAAAAGAAATAGAAAAATACCAGCAAGCCAATTTCTAATAATTTTAAATTTTTTAGGTGTATTCACCAATTGAACAGTATAAAGAGTACTGTTTTTCAATTCTTTTTCTAAATTGTTATAAGGGTTGTAATCCATTTTAATTTTTTTTATTTTTAGCTTATTCGTTTAAAAATGGAGCCAATACATTGCGTTGAACCAATTCATTATAAGAACCATTTTCAATAACTTTACCATTATTTAAAACGCAAATTCTGTCGCATAATTTCATTATACTTGGTTGAGAAGAAATAATAATAATTGACCAACTTTTGTTTTCAAATAAGTTATTCAATAACACAACGTTTTCCTTTTTACTCATATTATAAAAAAAATCGTCAATAATTAATAATTTGGGGTTTTGTACAAAACTTCTTGCCAGTACAATTTTTTGTATTATCCCCTTAGGAAAATTAATTCCTCCTGGCGATACATTGCTTTGTAAACCTTCGTTTAAGTTAGATATAAAATGGTGTAATCCTGCCATTTTAACAGCGCTAACAATGTCTTTAAATGCAATGCCATTTCTGCCCATTACTATATTTTCTTCAATTGTTCCTTCAAACAAATCCTCTTGAGAAAGGTTGTCGCCAATTACACTTCTATACGAATCGATATTGAGTTCTTTAATTGAAACATCATTTAAAGTAATTGTTCCCAAGTAATTGGTATATAAGCCCGAAATTGTTTTTATAAAGGTAGTTTTACCACTGTCGCTGTATCCAGTTAAGCAAATTCTTTCTCCTTTGTTTATTTCAAAATCAATGTTCGAAAGCACATCATTTCTAGAGTTTGGATATTTAAAACTTAATTGATTGGTTTTAATAGTGAAATTTTCTTCAATTTCTAAATCGTGCAACTCTCTTCCTTCATTACTTTCAACTTCTAAATCTGTTACATGGCCAATTTTATCAAGCGCAGTAAGCATATCATAAGCCACTTCAATAGTTGAAATCAACTTCTCAACAGAACCAATTATTAAAACTATAATTAATTCTGCTGCAACAAACTGCCCCAAATTTATTTGTCTATTTACAACTAAAAAACTTCCTAAAATTAATAACATGGCTGTTATCAATGTTTTAAATGAAACAATTGAAATATACTGTTTTACTAAAATATCAAAGTGTTTGTTTCTATATTTTAAATAATTAGCTAATAAAAAATCCGATTTTTGAATAGGTAAATTTGAATTCCCGGCCAACTTAAACGAATTAATACTCCTACCAATTTCTTGAAGCCAATAAGCTACTTTATATTTATATTTCGATTCGTAAATACTAGTTTCTAATGCTTTAATACCGGTTGTATAAAAAATTATTACTATTATTAATACTATTAAAAAACCAAAACCTATAAATATTGGGTGATACAACGATAATAAAATCAACCCGAAAAGAATTTGAATTAAAGCTGCGGTTAAATCAATTAATATTTTAGGTAGTGCTTTCTGAACATTAAGTACATCAAAAAATCTATTCACCATTTCGGGCGTGTAGTGTTTTAATAACCTTTCGATTTTAATTTTGGGTAATCGCCAAGCAAATTCAAAAGTAACATTGGCAAAAACCCTTTGCTGCAATATTTCAACCATTTTAAGTTGTTGTATTTGCAAATAACCCGAAAGGGCAGTAGCTAAAATTACCATTGTAATTAAAATAACAACCGATTCGAGTAACAAACCACCCGAAATTAAACCTACAATTGCTTGAACTCCTAGTGGTAAAGCAAGGTTTATAATTGCAATTAATATTGCAAAAAAGTAAATATATTTTATGTCTCTTTTTTCAGCCTTTAGTAAGCTCAAAAATCTTTGAAATGGCGTTGGCTTTATCAACTTGTTTGAATTTAAAACATCGTTAATTTTAAATCCTGTTATTATTAAAATATAATCACTTGCTATTTCATCTTCCGATAAAATTTGTTCAGTATTTAAAAAATTTTCATTTTTTAATTGTTCTATTGTTTTTGCAGATAGTATTAAATCGGCTATATTGTTGTATTCTTTATTAACTTCATTGTTTTCGTTTATTTCAATTGTATCAAAATAAATACCCTTTTTATATTTTAATAAAACTGGAACCAATTGATCAGTATTTGCCTTAAAATAAATTATAGGATGTGTTAACTTTTTAGCAAAACTATTAAAATCATCCGTTGACATGGCTCTAACTTCGAACGAAAAATTTGCAAAAGAACCGATATTGCTGAGTAAATCGTAAAATTGAATAAAATTATTTGATAAGGGTAATTGAAATCGCGTTTTGGCTTTTTGTAATGCTACATAATCAATTTTTTGATTAGATGCTTTACCAAACTCTTCAATTAATTTCAATATTTGGTCTGATTGTTTCATTATTTAGCAAAACGCAAAATTAATGTAATTGTTTCTTTTTAATAATTATTTATAAACGAATAATAAAAACATAACCTAACAAAAATAAAAATTTATCAATATTATTAACTTGTTGATTTTAAGATTTTAACGCTCCTATTTATCATTAACAAAATGTTTTTTTACTTATTTTATAAAAAAATGTTACAATTTTATTAACAAAAAACTACATTTGTGGGCTTTATTTTCAAGGTGAAAACAAAAACATATACAATTGAGTTCAACAAACTTCGTTTTGGATTAAACGAATTAAGCTTCCCAATAATTGATGATTTGTATACAGAAATGGTTGAAAAACCTTTTCAAAGTACAAATTCAAGTTGCGAAGTATTGTTTAATAAAAAAGAAAATATGTACGAAGTACAATTCAAAATTGTTGGAAATGTACTCACTACATGCGATACTTGTTTAGATGATTTTGAATTGCCTTTAAATAAAACCTATGATTTATTGATTAAACTTATTGATGGTCCTGAAAATTTAAATGATGATGAAATCATTTATTTACCAAAGGGTTTACATGAATTTGACTTTAAACAATTTATCTTTGATTATTTTTTATTGGCCATTCCAACAAAAATAAGTTGCGAGGATGCTAATAAAAAACACAACCAAGCATTCATTTATAAATTAAAAATTGATGAAGGAAACGAAGACGAAAACAACTCAGAATTTGATCCACGCTGGAATGCATTAAAAAATATTTACAATAAAAACTGATAACTAGAGGAGATAAGTAAAATGCCAAATCCTAAACGCAAAATTTCAAAATCAAGACGCGATAAGCGTAGAACACATTACAAAGGTGCTGTTCCAACATTGTCAATCGATTCAACATCGGGTGAAGTTCATATGCGCCATCGTGTAACAGCTGATGGTTTCTACCGTGGAAAACATGTTTTCCCTGACATGAAGTCTGACATTTAAGCAATAAGCTTAATTCAAATAAAAAACGAAAGTGCTTTTTCAAAGTGTTTTCGTTTTTCGTTTTTAACAAAAAACCCTAAAACAAATAACATATGAAAATAGGTTTTGACATTATGGGAGGCGATTTTGCGCCCAAAGAAGCAATTTTAGGTGCAATTTCAGCACTTAATGAGCTTGAAAAAGACGATGTAATTGTTCTTATAGGCGATAAAGAGCAAGCCGAAAATTTGTTAAAATCTCAAGGCGTGAACGATTCTAGATTTGAATTTGTTCATACCACCGAAGTTATTGGTATGGGAGAACACGCTACAAAAGCTATCTCTCAGAAAAAAGATTCTAGTATTTCGGTTGGTTTTAAATTGCTTGCTTCGAAAGAAATTGATGCTTTTGTTAGTGCTGGAAACACGGGTGCTATGTTAGTTGGTTCAATGTTTACCGTTAAACCTATTGAAGGTGTTATAAGGCCTACAATTACTGCAACAATTCCTAAGCCTAACGGAAAATTTTGTTTAATGCTTGACGTAGGTGCAAATGCTGATTGCAAACCAGATGTATTGTATCAATTTGCCGTTTTGGGTAGTTTAATGATGAAACATGTACATGGTTACCAAGACCCAAGAATTGGTTTACTTAGCATAGGCGAAGAGAAAGAAAAAGGAAATTTAGTTACTATTTCTGCACATCAAATTATGGAAGAATCAAATGCATTTCATTTTGTTGGAAATGTAGAAGGAAGAGATTTATTAAGTGATAAATGTGATGTTATTGTTTGTGAAGGATTTACTGGAAATGTAACTTTAAAAGCATACGAAGCTTTTTACTATGTTATGAAAAAACGTGGAGTTAAAGATGAATTTTTAGATAGATTTAATTACGAAAACTATGGTGGAACTCCGATTTTAGGTGTAAATGCACCTGTTATTATTGGCCACGGAATTTCAAATGCTAAAGCATTTAAAAATATGATATTTACAGGACGTGATGTTATAAACTCAAACTTATGTGAAATTATTAGAGAACAGTTTAAAAACTTAGTTCCTATTCAATAGAAACTTAAAACACCCCATAAAAAGGGTGTTTTTTTATTAAAAATTATACTATAAAACAAATTATTTATTAAATCCACCTCAAAAAAACTATTAATGACAAATATAACAGCAGCCATTACAGCCATTCACGGTTATGTTCCTCCAAAAATATTATCGAATGCCGATTTAGAAAAAATGGTGGATACAAATGATGAATGGATATCGTCTAGAACCGGAATAAAAGAAAGAAGGGTATTAGCTGAGGAATTAGGCACATCAGATATGGCAGTAGAGGCTGTTAATGGATTACTAAAAAAACGCGGGATTTTAGCATCTGAAATAGATTTTATCATTTTTTGTACTATTACTCCCGATATGGTTTTTCCTTCTACTGCATGTGTTCTTGCCGATAAAATAGGTGCAATTAATGCATTTGGATACGATTTGGGAGCTGCATGCTCGGGTTTTATTTTTGGCCTTGAAACTGGAAGTAGATTTATACAAAGTGGCGCATACAAAAAAGTTTTAGTAATTGGTGGCGATAAAATGTCGTCAATAATTGATTATACAGATAGAAATACTTGTGTAATTTTTGGTGATGGCTGTGGGTGTGTTTTACTAGAGCCTAATTATGAAGGTTTTGGAATTATAGATTCCGTTTTAAAAATAGATGGAAGCGGAAGAGAATTTTTACACCAAAAAGCGGGAGGTAGCTTAAAACCAGCTAGCCATGCCACTGTTGATGCCAGAGAACATTTTGTGTTTCAAGAAGGAAAAACTGTATTTAAATTTGCTGTTAAAGGAATGGCAGATGTAAGTGCTGAAATAATGGAAAGAAATAATTTAGTTGCAGACGATATTGCTTGGCTTGTTCCTCACCAAGCTAATTTAAGAATTATTGATGCCACTGCTGATAGAATGGGTTTAGACAAAGAAAAAGTAATGATAAATATTGATCACTTTGGTAACACAACCAATGGAACAATACCTTTACTACTTTGGGAATGGGAAAACAAACTTAATAAAGGCGACAACTTAGTTTTAGCCGCATTTGGTGGTGGTTTTACTTGGGGTGCCATATATGTTAAATGGGCAATCTAGTATTATTATAAATTCGTTTTCAATAATTTAGTATTTTTACAATAAAAAAATTTTACATTTACAATTAAAAAAATAGTTTTACATTAATAAAAAAATAGAAAGAATGGAATTAAAAGAAATAAAAGAACTAATTAAATTAGTTGCAGAAAGCGGTGTTTCGGAAGTTGAAGTTGAACGTGGTGATTTTAAAGTTTCAATTAAAAAAGCTGAAGAAAAAACTACTATTATTCAACAAGCGGCAGCACCTGTAACTCATACCATTGAAGCAGCACCTATTGCTACAGCTCCAGTTAGTACCATTCATATGCCAGCTGTTACTTCAGCCCCAGCTGCCAGTAGCTTTGTTACTATAAAATCGCCAATGATTGGAACTTATTATAAAACTCCTAGCCCTGACAAGCCAGCATTTGTGAATGTAGGTGATGTAATTAAGGTTGGTGATGTATTATGTATAGTAGAGGCAATGAAATTATTTAATGAAATTGAGTCAGAAGTATCAGGTAAAATAGTTAAAGTATTAGTTGAAAATGCTTCACCTGTCGAATACGATCAACCTTTATTTTTAGTTGAACCTATGTAATTTAAACATACTTTATTATTTAAAATAAGGAGTTAACTTTAACTAAAAAAATATGTTTAAAAAAATACTAATTGCAAATAGAGGAGAAATAGCGCTACGTGTTATTAGAACAGCAAAAGAAATGGGAATTAAAACCGTAGCTGTTTATAGTACTGCCGATAAAGAAAGTTTACATGTTCGTTTTGCTGATGAAGCAGTATGCATTGGCCCACCGCCATCAAATCTTTCTTATTTAAATATGGCTAGCATTATTGCTGCAGCCGAAATTACCAATGCAGATGCTATACATCCGGGTTATGGTTTTTTAAGTGAAAATGCAAAATTTAGTCAAATTTGTAAAGACCACGGAATAAAATTTATTGGCGCTAGCCCAGAAATGATTAATGCGATGGGTGATAAAGCAAATGCTAAAGATACCATGAAAAAGGCAGGAGTTCCTGTAGTTCCTGGTTCTGATGGATTATTAGAAAGCTTTGAACAAGGCATTGCTATTGCCGAAGAAATAGGCTATCCTATAATTATAAAAGCTACCGCTGGTGGTGGTGGAAGAGGAATGCGAATTATTTGGAATGCGGAAGAGTTTGAAAAAAATTGGGATAGTGCAAAACAAGAATCAAAAGCGGCTTTTGGAAACGATGGCATGTATTTGGAAAAATATATTGAAGAACCTCGCCATATAGAAATTCAGTTAGCTGGAGATCAATATGGTAAAGTTTGCCACTTAAGTGAAAGAGATTGTTCTATTCAACGCAGACATCAAAAACTAATTGAAGAGTCGCCTTCGCCTTTTATGACTCCTGAGTTAAGAGAAAAAATGGGTGAAGCAGCTAAAAAAGGTGCAGCATCAATTGGTTACGAAGGATTAGGAACTATTGAATTTTTGGTTGATAAGCATAGAAATTTCTATTTTATGGAAATGAATACGCGTATTCAAGTAGAGCACCCGGTTACTGAAGAAGTAATAAATTTTGATTTAGTAAAAGA
>JBAXCN010000087.1:0-11651 GCA_037141455.1 Bacteroidota bacterium | reverse complement strand
GATGAAGGATGAATGATGAAGTATGAAGGATAAATTTTAAATATAAAATGAAAATAGAACATATAGGCATAGCTGTAAAAAATGCAGAAGTAAGTACGCAATTATTTAATACACTTTTTAATACCACTCCTTATAAAGAGGAAGAAGTGTTGAGCGAAAATGTAAAAACAATTTTTTATAAAACTGGCGAAACAAAAGTGGAGCTTTTACAAGCCACCAATAGTGAAAGCGCAATAGCTAAGTTTATTGAAAAAAAAGGCGAAGGCATGCACCATATTGCTTTTGCAGTGGAAGATATTTATGCTGAAATTACTCGATTAAAAGCTGAAGGTTTTGTGTTTATAAATGAAACACCAAAACAAGGTGCTGATAATAAATTAATAGTTTTTTTGCACCCAAAAAGTGGTAATGGTGTGCTGTTGGAATTGTGTCAGGAAATAAAATAAAAAAGGCTAATTTTTCAATTAGCCTTTTTATATAAACCTACTCTTCAGTAGCTTTATCAATAGTTGTATCTTTTTTCTTTCTTTCTTTCTTTTTAATAGTGGTAATTTTCAACTCATCAGGATTTGCTACTTTATCGTAATCCACTTCAATGGTTTCTCCATCACCCGTTTGTTGTAAAAGTAATTGTTCAGCAATTCCATCTTCCACATATTTTTGAATTGTTCTTGCCAATGGGCGAGCGCCTAAATCTGCATCAAATCCTTTATCTGCCAAAAACTCTTTGGCAGCATTGGTAATGCTAAATTTAAATCCTAATTCTTCAATTCTAACAACCAATTTAGCTAAGTTTATATCTAAAATTTTATTGATTGATTCTTTATCTAAAGAATTAAAAACAATTACATCATCTACCCTATTTAAAAACTCTGGAGAGAAAAAGCGTTTCAAAGCATTTTCAATCACTATTTTCGAATCTTTCGAAGCATTTGCATCTTTACTTGGGGTACCAAATCCAACACCTGCGCCAAAATCTTTAATCTGTCGGCTTCCAATGTTCGATGTCATTATTAAAATTGTGTTTCTAAAATCAATTTTTCTACCTAAACTATCGGTTAAAAAACCTTCATCTAAAACTTGTAACAATATATTAAATACATCAGGGTGTGCTTTTTCAACTTCATCGAGTAAAACTACTGCATAAGGTTTTCTTCTTATTTTTTCGGTTAATTGTCCACCTTCTTCGTAGCCAATATATCCCGGAGGCGCTCCAACTAATCTGCTAACCGCAAATTTTTCCATGTATTCGCTCATGTCAATTCTTATCATGGCATCATCAGTATCAAACAAATATCTTGCTAATACTTTTACCATTTCAGTTTTCCCAACTCCTGTAGGACCTAAGAAAATAAATGAACCAATTGGCTTATTTGGATTCTTTAAACCGGAACGACTTCTTTGAACAGCTTTTGCTAGTTTTTTTATTGCTTCATTTTGTCCAATAACTTTACCGTTTAACTCTTCACCCATTTTAAGCAATCGTTCGCCTTCGCTTTGTGCAATTCGTTTTACTGGAATCCCTGTCATCATGGCAATAACTTCGGCTACATCATCTTCACCAACAACATATCGTTGCAATTTCGATTCTTCTTCCCACTTGGCTTTTTCGGTTTCCAGTTGTTCTAATAAATGCTTTTCTTTATCGCGAAGCTTGGCTGCTTCCTCATATTTTTGGCTTTTTACAACTTGATTTTTTTCTACTTTTATATCTTCAACTTGTTTTTCAAGTTCAGTTACAGCATTTGGCACATGTATATTACTTAAATGTACCCTTGCTCCTACTTCATCCAACACATCAATGGCTTTATCAGGCAAATGTCTATCAACCATGTAACGAGTGCTCATACTTACACAAGCAGCAATTGCTTCTTTGTTATAAGTAACACTGTGGTGGGCTTCGTATTTATCTTTAATATTGGTTAAAATCTGAACAGTTTCTTCAGGTGTTGCAGGCTCAACCATTACTATTTGAAACCTGCGTTCTAAAGCACCATCTTTTTCAATATATTGGCGGTATTCATTTAATGTAGTTGCTCCAATACATTGAATTTCGCCTCTTGCCAAAGCAGGTTTAAACATGTTTGAAGCATCTAAACTTCCGCTTGCTCCTCCTGCGCCAACAATGGTATGAATTTCATCAATAAATAAAATTACGTCAGAACTTTTTTCTAATTCATTCATAACTGCTTTCATGCGTTCTTCAAACTGTCCGCGGTATTTTGTACCCGCTACTAGGCTTGCCATATCAAGCATTACAACTCTTTTATTAAATAAAATTCTACTTACTTTTCTTTGAATAATTCTTAATGCTAAACCTTCGGCAATGGCAGTTTTTCCTACTCCGGGTTCGCCAATTAAAACTGGATTATTTTTCTTTCTTCGCGATAAAATTTGAGATACTCTTTCAATTTCTTTTTCTCTTCCAACAATTGCATCTATTTTACCTTCTTCGGCAGCTTTAGTTAAATCTCTTCCAAAATTATCTAACACAGGTGTTTTCGATTTTGGATCAACTTTGCGCATTGGTTCTTGTTTTCTTTCAGGCTCTCTACCCGATTCTCCTGCAAAATAATCTTCTTCTTCGGCCGACATATCGTTTCTTGGCGATTTCCTTGAAATTTCAGAATCTTCATCAATTCTGTTTTCTATTGCTTGCTTAAAAATATCGTAATTAATACCAAATTGTGTTAAAATTTGAGAAGCCAAATTATCTTCATCTCTTAATATAGATAACAATAAATGTTCAGTACCAATAATGTCTGTTTTAAAAATTTTTGCTTCTAAATAAGTAATTTTTAAAACTTTTTCTGCTTGTTTTGTAAGTGGAATATTTACAAAATTGGTGTTGTTACTTGCAGTACTTCTTATAGAATCTTCAATGGTTCTTTTTAGTTTTCCACTATCAAAACCAAGCAGTTTTAATATTTTAAGGGCTTTGCCTTCGCCTTCTCTAATTAAGCCTAATAATAAATGCTCTGTTCCTATATAATCGTGACCCAAACGAATGGCTTCTTCGCGGCTGTAACTAATTACGTCTTTTACTCTTGGTGAAAATTTAGCTTCCATGTTATAATTCCAAAATTTTTTCATTTAACTTATTTCAAGTCAAATTCAGTTCCAAATATGTTTAAGCAATTTAGTAAGCCAAAGTTAATATTTATACAAAATTATTAACAATTACACGAATGTTACGTATATGTTTTAATTACAACATTTTAATGAATAAAAAATTACAATTCACAAAAAAAAATTACCAATTCATAGCAATTTCATTTTGAGTAATGTCTGCCATTGTTTCTCTTTTTCTAATTAAATGTGGGTTGTTATTATAAATTAAAACTTCAGCTGGCCTATAACGTGCGTTGTAATTGCTGCTCATAGTAATACCATATGCTCCTGCATTTAAAAAACACAAAATATCGCCTTCTGAAACCTCATTCAGTTTTCTATCCCAAGCAAATGTGTCAGTTTCACAAATATATCCTACCACTGTATAAATTCTTTCTTTACCTTGTGGATTACTTAAGTTTAAAATATGGTGGTATGAGTCGTAAAGCATTGGACGAATTAAGTGATTTAAGCCACTATTTACTCCAACAAAAACTGTTGCAGTAGTTTGTTTAATAATATTTGTTTTTACTAAAAAAAATCCACTTTCACTCACCAAATATTTACCAGGCTCAAACCAAAGTTCCAAATCTTTTCCATATTCTTTGCAAAATTCAACAAAACGTTCGCTTAAACTTTTTCCTAATTCTTCTATATCAGTAGTAATGTCGTTGGGTTTATACGCCACTTTAAATCCACTTCCAAAATCAATAAAATCTAATTCGGTAAAATCTTTAGCTGCGTCAAATAATATTTCAGCTCCTTGTAAAAAAACACCTGAATCCAAAATATCACTTCCAGTATGCATATGCAATCCGTTTACATGCATATTATGTGTTTTAATTACACGCAATACATGGCGCAATTGATATACAGAAATACCAAACTTTGAATCAATATGTCCTGTAGAAATTTTGGTATTACCTCCTGCTAAAATATGAGGATTTAAACGAATGCAGCAAGGAACCGAGTGTCCGTATTTACTACCAAATTGTTCTAAAATAGAAATATTATCAATGTTAATATTTACTCCTAAATTTACTGCTTCAATTATTTCATCAAAGCTTACACAATTTGGAGTAAAAATAATATCGCTAGGCGAAAAACCTGCATTTATACCCAATAAAACTTCATTTATTGAAACTGTATCTAATCCGCTTCCATGGTTTTTTAATAACTGTAAAATAGCTGAATTATTTAATGCTTTACAAGCATATTTTATTTTTATGGGTAATGGTTTAAATGCGTTTATTAATTTGTTGTATTGGTTTAAAATAGTTTCAGCATGATAAACATATACTGGTGCTTCATACTCATTAGCTATAGCTAACAATTGTTCGTTAAGTTCGGGTGTAATCATTAAATTTTTTGTTGTGAAAACAAGGATGCAATATGCACAAAAAAAAGGACAATATTTATGTAAAATATTATCCTTTTTTTTATTTATTATTTATCAATTATACCCTTTCAACCACATACATGGCATATTTTTTTTCTCTTAAAAACTTTTCTGGATCAATGGCAGCAAATTCTTTCGACATTTTATTATCAATACCACTTCTTATGTTTTCAGTTAAATAGTACAACCAAGCCTTTTTGTATCGTAATTTTTCGAAAGCAAAATGTTTCAATGGAATTAAAAACCTGTCGGCATACATGTAAATGAACTTACTCATTGGAAGCACATTTAAAGTAATGTCTTTTTCATAAGTTACTTTCCAACCTTTATTGGCTATTTTACTTAAAAAGTTTTCTTCTAAATGTCCTGATTTATTGATTCCATCTTGGTTTTTTCTGAAATAATCAACAATTATCCATCTGCCACCAACTTCCATAAATTTATCTACATGTTCAATGGCAATATCTAAGTTGATGTATTGCAACGATTCAGAATTAATAATTGTTTTGTATTTCTGTTCCGATTTAAAATCTTCAAACTTTGCATGGTGGCAAATCAATCCTTGATATTTGTTTTCGATGTGGCTTTTTTGATTCACGTTGGGAGTCAATGCTTCTACATTGATTCCGTTTTGTTTTAACATAGCCGATAGACCACCCATTCCACAACCTACATCCAAAACCAAGCCTTGTTTATCACCAATTAAATGCATGATGTTTTCAGCATATTTCATTTGTGCTTCTTCCACATCTCTAACAGAAATAGCGTCTGGCGCAATATTTATATCTTCAAAATAACCCCAATGAAGCATGTCGTTTTTCAAAATTTTTGAATACAAATACAACTCTAAATCGTAAGAAGATTTATCGTAACTGGCGTTTTTCTTATGGTATTGGTAGGCTTTAAACCAATTTATTGGATTTAAAAAAGTAGAAATGTTTTTGTTCATTTATAATTGAATTCGTTTTTAGAATTTGGCAATTATAATAAAATAAATCAGTTTAGGTAAAATTATTAAATTACAATTTAATTTAATAATTATCTATGTTTTCATTTGGCACTGAAAATCCCAATGTTTTACTAGTTGGAATTCCGCTGCTGTAGCTCATTTGGTTTTTTTGTTCCAATGTTATCATTTGCATATCGTTAAATGAAGGAGCAACTAAATCGAAATTCAACGCAAATGTAATAGATTCTAAAATTATTTTTTTTGCCGCAATATTATCAAAAACCTGATTTTCGAAATCGTTGTATAAATACGAAATTGGTTTTTCGCCCTCCAAATAAAAATGATTTTCAAAATTTATATAAAACCTTGCTACCATAAAACCTGCATCGGCTTCCCTGTTATATTTAATGGTATCACTTAAAAAATTGTAAACCTGAATCATTCCGCAAAAAGCCCTTAAATTATTTTTATGCAGGTATTTTGTTTTTTTTAATTGATGTTCTTTATCAAAATCAAATACATTGGTGTGCATCATAAAAACCAATGTATCGCCACTAAATTTTAAATGAAACTCGAATGGTGTTTTTTCCAAAACACTTATTTCTATGTTCTTATCAATTACATTTACTTGGGGGTAAATAGATTCGACAATCAACTTAACTTCGCTTTTAAAAACATCAAAAGCTTGTTTACTATTGCGGTAAACAAGCTGTTTGGTGGAAGATTTTAATAATAAAATTTCTTTTATTTTATCAATATCGGCTGACATAAATACTTATTCTCTCTCTACTTTCAGTTCTAAAATTAAATTGTCTTTCATAAATATGTACAACCTTAACTTTAATCCCGAAGATGTTTCATAATTAGCAATGGCATATTTCGCTCCTTGTGCCGAAGCACCTCTGTGTTTTATAGAAATACTTTTAGATGGATATTTATCGAAAAACTTTTTTAACATTTGTTCTGCTTGCGCTTTGCTACACAAACTTTCTGTTTCTAATAAAGTTATTTCTACATTGGCATTCAAATATTTTGAAACTACATCGCTATTGTTGGTTTTGAAAGTAATAACAACATCATCAAAAATATCGGCCTTACTTATAAAAGGAATAAAAAATAAAAATAAAAAAATTCGTTTCATCATAATTCTATACTTGTTTTTTCTATTGCAAGCATAACCAAAATTTACTAAAACCATGCCATAAAAAATGTTTTTTTTTGTTTACGGGTAATTTAAAAAATTTGAACACAACATTAAGTTAATTATGCATTTCGAAATGAAAAATATAATTTGCCACGTTTTATAAATAAATACATGCGATTTTTAATATTAGTATTTTTTTCTTTTGGTATTTCATTTATAGTTTTAGCCCAAAATACGGGAACTATAACTGGAAAAATTATTGATTCAAAAAGGAATGAAACGTTGGTGGGTGTTACCATTGTAGTGAAAGGTGCAAATTATGCTACCCAAACAAACGCAGATGGTATTTTTAACTTAAAAAATATAAAAGCTGGTGAATACAATATTGAAATAAAATACTTAGGCTTTAAAACTATTTTAAAAACAGAAGTTAAAGTTACTGCTGGTCAGACTACTAATATTGGAACAATAGAAATGACTATTGCAAGCACCAATATTGATGAAGTAGTAATTTTAGGTAAAAAACCTTTGATTGATGTAGATAGGCCTCAAACAATAAATACTATCAATCAAGATAATATTGACTTGGCACCATCAAGGCAATTGCAACAAATTGTTAATACACAACCTGGTGTTGTGCAATCGCCTGCTGGAGTTAATATTAGAGGTGGACGAACTTACGAAACTGGAACTTACATTGATGGAGTAAATGTTACTGATCCATTAGCAGGAACTGGTTTTGGTTTAGATATTGGTTCGAATGCAATTAGCGAAATAGAAATTACTACAGGAGGAATTGGAGCTGAAGTGGGCGATGCAACTGCTGGTGTTATTAGCACTAAAACCAAACGCGGTGGCGATAAAATTGAAATTAATGCAAGCTATAAACGCGATGATTTTGGATTTAATAAAAACTCGCGTGCCAATTGGAATAGCCAAGTAACAGAATTAAATTTAAGTGGTCCATTTTTGAAAAAAGCTTTTAAAAATAAAGTTAAATTTTCAATTGCTTTAAGAAACTCGTTTAGCGATGAATTCTATAAAAATCCTGCTAACCAAGTTATTTCATCGCTATACAGCAATACCAATTGGACTCCTTTTCAAGACAATAGATGGAGTGCTTTTGTAAAAGTAAACTACGACTTAAAAAATAATAAAAAATTTACTTTTAGTTTACTACGATCAATAACAGTAAATCAAGATGTAAATTTACTTCGAATATTTGGAAACGATGTTCCTTTTCAACCTGGTTTTCAATATAACTTTAGTAAGCAAATGGACAATGCCAATACTTTTACCCACGATGCTTACATGCAAGTTATTAACTACAAACAATCGGTAAATAAACGATTTAGTTTCGATGTTACCGCTTCTCGCTTTTTTGTACAATTGCGTGCCGATGCAAATGGAAGAGATTGGAGACCAAGTAATGTAGACCAAGAATTTGATGCTAGTTCTATTAATTTATTCCCTACCACTGTTTTTATTCCAACTATTGATAAAGATGTTCGATTTGTTCAATTGGCTGATGGTTTTTTTAACAATAATGGTATTGCAAGTTTATGGCATCACCATTATTTAGAAGAATATGTATTGAAATCACAAGGGAATGTATACTCTAAAAACTCGCTGAATAAATTCACTTTTGGTTTTGAAATGAAATTCCAAGAAATGCTTTGGATAGATATAGTAAGGCCTTGGATTGGAGCTCCAATTAAACTGTCAGATGGTTCGCAATCTCAATCTTTTAGGTTAGGACAACAAAGCGATGTATGGAAAGTAAATCCGTTAAGAGGTGGCTTTTATGTAACCGACCAAATTAAATACAAAGGATTAATTGCTAGTATTGGCGGACGCTTTGAATATTGGGCTCCTGGAAAATACATTGATGATGCTGTTGCTGATAGTCGTTCGCCAATTAGAGATGAAATAAGAGAAGATTTTTTAGCTTTTACCACAAAAATTGGTGGTTTGAGTTATAAGTTTCGTTTTTTACCAAAAATTTCAGCAAGTTTTCCAATTGCTGAAAACAAAATGCTTTATTTTAATTATGGTCATACCACTATTTTACCACACCCTTCATTTATTTATCCGGGTTTAAATCCTTTGTATCAGGATAGAAGTACGGCTGCTACAGTGGGTAATCCTAATTTAAATCCAGAGGTTGATATTAGTTATGAAATTGGTTTGCGTTCGCAATTAACCAAGAATGATGCGTTAACTATTTCGGCATTTTGGAAAGATAAATACGATTTTGTTACTACTGCTTCGGTTATTGTTAAAGATATAACTGGTAGAGATGTAGCAAGAACAATGAGAATAAATTCTGACTTTGCCAGAAGCAGAGGTTTAGAAATTGGCTATATAAAACGTATTGGCAATTGGTATCAAGGCCAGGTTTCATTGGCATACATGGTTACTACAGGCCAAAGCGCTAGTGCAAACGAAAAATTAAAAGAATTATTAGCCAGTGGAGCAATTGAAGACACTAAAGAATATTACTTACCTTGGGATGTGCCATTGGATTTTAAATCGAACCACGTATTTAAAATTAATAGAAAAAAAGGTTTGTTTAATAAAAAATGGCTAAACAATATGAGTTTTTATTTTGAAACTGTAACCCGCTCGGGTATTAGATACACCCCATCTATTTTTGCTAGAAACGATGCTCAAACAGGACGTCCAATTTATGTAACAGATCCAAACCCGGATGCCCGTTGGAGTAAACTTGGTGAATATTGGTTTTGGGCCGACTTTACTTTTACCAAATTTGTAAAAATTAAAAAATTGAACTTGGCATATAATATTCAAATAAGCAATATTTTCGATAATCAAAACTCGGCAATTGTAAACCCAGTTACTGGTGCAGCATTTCAAACAGGCGATAATGTTCCAGAGAATTGGACTGACCCTAGATATATTGATCCAAGACTAGGAAATGGAGGGCCACCACCAAGTAATCCAGCAAGGTATTTGCAACAAAGGCATATTATGCTTGGTGTTTCGTTAAAGTTTTAATTATTAAAACATATAAAAACAGCCTTTACTATTTTGTATTTAAGCATGATACAAAATAACACTTGACTTTTTTTCATTTAAAGTTACCTTTGCAGTCCCAAAATTTTTACTTATATAGCCTTAAAACTGCATAAATAATACAAAAACAAAGGTTTAACTTCAATACACATAATGAAATTATCACAATTTAAGTTCAACATTACCGATTCAATGATTGCTAAATTTCCTGCTGAAAACAGAGATGATGCAAAAATGATGGTTCTTGACAGAAAGAAACACAAAATTGAACACAAAACTTTCAAAGACATTTTAAAATATTTTGGCGAAGGCGACACATTTATAGTAAACAATACAAAAGTTTTTCCTGCTCGCTTATACGGGAGTAAAGAAAAAACAGGTGCGCAAATTGAAGTATTTTTATTGCGTGAGTTAAATAAAGAATCAAAACTTTGGGATGTATTGGTTGACCCAGCAAGGAAAATAAGAGTAGGAAATAAATTATATTTTGGAAACGATGATTTAGTTGCTGAAGTAGTTGACAATACCACTTCACGAGGAAGAACCATTCGTTTTTTACACGATGGAAGCGATGAAGAACTGTGGGCTTTAATTGAAAAATTGGGCGAGATGCCAATTCCTAAATACTTAAATCGTCCAGTTGATAAAATTGATGCTGAACGTTTTAACACCATTTTTGCTAAAAATATTGGTGCAGTTATTCCACCAACTGCAGGTTTACATTTTACCAAAGAATTAATGATGCGTTTAGAAATAAAAGGTGCTCAATTTTCGGAAGTAACTTTACACAATGGATTAGGTGCTTTTAGAGCAGTAGAAGTGGAAGATTTGACTAAACATAAAATGGATTCGGAATATTTTAGTATAGGCGAACAAACTGCCAATACTGTAAATAAAGCGTTAGATAACAAAAAGAAAGTAATTGCTGTTGGAAACTCGGTAATGCGTGCAGTTGAATCGGCTGTTTCTTCAAAACGCAGATTAAATGTTGAAACCAATTGGACTGATAAATTTTTATTCCCTTACCACGATTTTAGTATTGCCAATTGTTTAATTACTAATTTCCATCCACCAGAAAGTACATTAATGATGGCTACTGCTGCCTTTGCTGATTTTGATTTTTTAATGGAAGCATACAACGAAGCCATTAAACATAAATATAAATTTTTAGCTTATGGAGATGCCATGTTGATTATATAAGAGCACTCACTATTTAATAATAAAAAAAGAGGAATTGACTTTAAAGTAAATTCCTCTTTTTTGTTTGTGCCAATTACCGTCAGACGGTTAATGAATGTCATTAAGTTAAGGATTTTCTGACCTTGAAAAGGTCAAATGTTTATAGAATTTAAATTTGTTGGTGTGTACGACCCGTTAGCTAACGGGTCGCATGTTTTTTTGTATAAAATTTCTATAAACATTTGACTCCGTTGGAGTCATTTCCTTAATTTTAATAAGCTTTGCGCTGCCATGCTATAGACGGTTTATAAGCCATTCAATTGTTACGTCCATATTCGGTTGTTCGCTATAACAACGGCAAACAGAAGTGCGTTTCGGCTTCGCTCAACCACCACAGATGAAACGGTAACTGAGCATATCGAAGTGCAATTCAATTATCCATTCTCAATTATCAATTCTCAATTATCAATTATCAATTCTCAATTATCAATTCTCAAATATCCATTCTCAATTCTCAATTCTCAATTCTCCATTCTCCATTGTATTTTATTTCTTAGCTTTTATTTTTTTGTAGCCATAAGCTGCACCTGCAATAGCAAGTAAACTAATGCCACCATCTAATGGTACATCTTGAGGCTCATCATCAAATCCTCCAGCAGTGCTTCCACTTCCTGGTTGTGCATTGGCAGCAAAACTCACTGCTACTACTATGGCTACTGCCATGATTAATTTTGATATGTTCATGCTTTTAGCTTGATTAAAGATTTTCATTTTTTTATTCGTTGTTCGTTGTTCGTTGTTCGATATTCGTTATTCGATTTTCGTTGTTCGTT
>JBAXCN010000086.1:0-11903 GCA_037141455.1 Bacteroidota bacterium | reverse complement strand
GTCTATCGTCTATAAACCATCAACTATTTCATTGTTTTCAACTTTAAAAAATGCGGTTGGTGCTGCTTGACGTTGAGTGATATAATCTTTATAAATCGGGCTAAAATCAGTTCTGTGTTCTATTACTTGATTGTAAGTTCCAGAAAGTCCAATTAGCATTTCGCAAGCTTCCCTAACTGCAAAATTTCCGCTTTCATGTGCTGTAATATAATCTGCTAATTTATTTTGAATAACATAGTTTTTAAATAACGGATTTGCTTTTCTATTTATAAGAATACGTATGCCGCAAACCTTAGCTATGCTTAGGTCTAGCACATCGTCAAACATGTAGCATACTTCGTTTTTTTCTATATTGTTTGCTTTGCAAAAATGTTCCAAAGCAATAATTTTATCTGCAACTTTATAATAAGAAGCATCAAAATGTTCGCGGTTACAAAAGTAAAAAGCCATTTCGTTTTTTTCGCCAGAAATAATTGCACAAGCAGGCATTTCGTTATTATGTAAAAAATAATTAAACCTTAATAAATTAGTTCCCATGCTATCAGCCTCATTAAAATTAGAACTTTTATTTTCGTTTTTAACTGCGTTATTAAAAACACCATCCCAATCAAATACAAAGGCTTTTATCGTTTTTAATTTAAAAGAAATATCAGAAGCATTGCTTAAAAAAGTACCACCAATTTCAGAAAAAATTAACTCAACATCCATATTCATTTTTTTAAATTATAATAAAATAATGGGCAATATAAGCACTTTAAAATTGAACTTATTAGCATTTATTTTTTTTGTAAAAATGTTTCATTTGTCAACAGGTTTTTTTAGTTATGTCTATTTTGTAAATTATCTCCAAAGTGTTAAATACCTTACTGTTTAAAGATTTTATTTTTAAAAATTTTGATACCATTGGTCTTATCCACCATTTGATGGTTTTCAACGGTTTTTAAGTGTTATTTTGGTATATATATTCGTAGTAATGATACTAATCAATAAATACGAAGCGGCAATAAACATTGATGAGGCATTTGTAAAATACCAACATCAATATGAAGAGTTGAAGAAAATTTTCAGCTTTATTGACTTACCTGAATCTATTATAGAAAATGAACAGCAAAACAGTTCAATTTTAAGGAATTATTATGCCAATGCACTAGATCATAACTTGATTGATGTTAAAACTGTAAAATATATTTTAAACAAAAATATACGACCAACCGGAGGAAATGAAAAAGCTGTTTACCAATATTTTTTAGCTGAACAATATTTATTTAACAACACTCAACAGCCTTTATCTCTTGAATTAATTTATCAATTACATAAAATTTTAATATCCGATTTATATATTCAAAATCCAGAATCGAACATATTTAATGCCAATTCATTTGTAAAACCTGAAAAGCTTCATAATGAAACTGAATTAGAACTTGAGAATTTATTTGATTTTTTAAATGGTGACAACGAATTTCATCCAATTATTCAAAGTTGGATATTACATTTTAAAATTTTGACATTACCAATGTTTACTGAATCAAAAAATAAATTTGCTTCACTTTTGCAAAGTTTTTGGCTTAGGAAAAATGAAATGGACTTAAATGGTTTGTTAAGTTTAGAACATGAGTTATATATAAAAAAGAATGAGTACTTGACTTATTTTTTAGAATATAAAAATGAAGAAAATCTTAGCCATGAACAACATTTAAACGAACAAATATCATTTGGACTAAAACTTCATGCCAATCAGTTAACGCGTTTATACCAGCTTTTACAAACTTATTTCCGTAAGCAAGTTGATTACAACAAATTAACTTCACGCCAAAAAAACATAATGAATTTTGTTTTTGAACGCGGTTACAAGTTAAAAGAAATCGATGATTCTATTTTAAATAAGCGTCAAAAATTAATAATGTATATTATACAACATAGAGGATTTGTAAGTACCAAAGAACTAGTAACCGAATTTGAATGTAATCGCAAAACCATACAAAGGGATTTTATGCATTTACTCGATTTAAATTTAGTAAAAGTAATTGGACAAGGAAGTGCATTAAAATATTCATTGAATTTGGATAATCATAAAAAAGAGGCAATCAATGAATACCAATCAAAATACATAATAGACAGTGAAGAAAATTTAGAAATAGATTTTGAATAAAAAAAAGAGGTTTAAATTATTTAAACCTCTTTTTTATTACAACTCATCTTCGTTGTAAAAGTAGTCATCATTAGTAGGGTAATCAGGCCATATTTCCTCAATACCTTCAAATGGTTCTCCATCGTCTTCAATTTCTTGAAGGTTTTCAATTACTTCCAATGGTGCACCACTTCTTATACCGTAATCAATTAATTCATCTTTGGTTGCAGGCCATGGTGCATCGTCTAAATATGAAGCAAGTTCTAGTGTCCAATACATATTATTTTTTTTATTAAATTTTCTGCGAAAATATATTTAATTCGCACTTAAGCAACCACAAAAATATTTTTTTGTTTTTTTAAACCTTTCTATTTTTTGAAAGTCATAGAGTTACAATTAAAATAATACACAATTATGAAAACTAAATTTTTATTAATAGCTTTAGCTATAACAACTTCTACAGTTTTTTTATCATCATGTAGAAAAAGTAATGAAACAGATTTTGATACTGAAAGTACTGTAGATAATAGTAATTCAGAAAGTAATTTCGATCAAATTTTTAAACAAATTGATGATGCAGCTACTTCAAAATCGCTAGGAAAAGCAGGACCAATAGTTATAATTGATTCTTTTTCTTCGCCTCGAGTAATGACTATTGATTATGGTAACGGGATGGTTTGTAACGATTTAAAAACTCGTAGTGGGAAGATTATTGTAACTTATACTGGAAAATACCGCCAAACAGGAACAGTTATTAGTGTTTCATTTAATAATTTTGTTCAAAATGGAAATGAAATTAGTAATACTTCTACTAAAACAATTACTAATAATGGAAGAAATGCACAAGATTTATTGAATTGGACTATTCAAGTAAATGCGAGTATTAAATTAGCCTCAGGTCAAACTATTTCTTGGAAATCAACCAGAAATAGAGTTTGGTTAAGTGGCGAAAATACTCCTACAGTTTGGAACGATGATAAATATGAAATTACTGGAAATACCTCAGGTGTAAACCGAAAAGGTTTGAACTATACTTGTAACATTACATCACCCCTTTTGGTTGATTTAAGCTGTTTATTACGCAGAATAACTAAAGGAACTGTTGAGTTAACTCCTGAAGGTAAAAACACAAGGACAATAGATTTTGGTAATGGCGAATGCGACAACGAAGCTACCGTTACTGTAAATGGAAAAACATTTAAAATAGGAAAGTTTTAACATCAATATTATTAATAAAAAGCCGCTATCCTTTAATGGTTAGCGGCTTTTCAGTTTTTATAATGACCATATAGTGAAAATACAACTATTCTATTTTTTTCAACTTTGTAAATTACTCTATGCTCTAAATTTATTCTTCTTGACCAATATCCACTGTAATTGGCTTTTAGTGGTTCTGGTTGACCAATACCGTCAAATGGATTTTTAACACAACTTTCGAGCAATTTATGAATCTTTTTTGCTTGTTTAATATCATTTTGAAACCACCAACCTAAATCACTCCAAGCCTTTGGCATAAATACAATTTCAATCATTCAACATATCTTTTAGTTCTTTTAAACTTAAAGGGGTAGGATTTAACTTGCCTGTTTCATAATCTTCAATACTCTGTAAAATTAAAGGATTGGTAATTTCATTTGATGTAATTTGTTTAATATTTTTCACAAAAGAAATTGTTTTGAAAAACTCTTCAGCAAAATCACTTTTATTGTCGGGGACTTCTAATAAATACTTCATATTTCAAAAGTAGCAAATGATTATGAAAAAAAACAACTAAAACAGTTTTTATACGCTAAGAAATAAAAATGCCGCTATCCTTTAATGGTTAGCGGCTATTTTTATGTTTAAATTTAACTACTTTAGCTTTACTGGAAAATTTATATCAATATCACTTTCATCAGACTTTGATAAGCTTTTTGCAACACCATCATAATGACTTAAAACTAAGTTTAAATTTCCTATCAAAGGCAAAGAATACGATTGATTACTTTTAGTTATTAATTTAAACTTTAGTCCTACAGGAAGTTTAGGGTTGTTATCATCAAAATCTAATATTTCGGTACTGAATTTTCCTGTTAAATTTGAACTAGGAGTATAAAAAAATTGATGTTCATTTTTTTCTTCTTCAATCGCAACTGATACAGTATCGAAAGGCGTTTTTGTTTTATCAATTATTAATACTTTGCAGCTATAAATAACTCCAGTATCTAAAGTTATAGTATCAATGATTGGGTTGTTGCCACCATCACCATCTAAATCTTCCCATTTATAATTAAATTGGTAATTTAAATTGCTTGAATCGTTTAGGTTATAACCGTTAATTAGTACTGTTGTTAAAACCTCTTGCGGATTAGTTATTACAGGCTTTTTAGGATCATCTTTTTTACAAGACGAAAATGTTAAAATTGCAGCTATTGTTAAATTGTTTAATTGTTTAATTGTTACTTTATTTAATGATTTCATTGTTATTATTGTTAGAGTGTTGAACTGTTTAATTGTTGAACTGTTTAATTGTTTATTTTTTTTAATCTATTTCCTATTGCTCATTTGTTGTAGCACATCTCTCATCTCTCATTTCCCAAAAGGAATACTTAATTTTATAAAAATATTTCTTCCTGTATCTAGTGCATAGTACCGATACCTACTCAAGTAATCGCGGTAACTGGTATTGAAAATATTTTGAACTCCAACACTCCAATTCATATTTGCTTTGGTAAGTTGGCTTGCACCAAATACCAAATCAAATAGCTGATAAGAAGCTGGAGCATCAGCAAAATCAATGCCTTCAGGCACTCTATTTTGCTTAAATACATATTGATAATTAAGTTGTATAAAAGCATTTTTTACTTTTTTTAGTTTGGTTAATTGCCATTCAATTCCACTATTAATCCTATTAGCTGGCATAAAAATTAAAGGCAGATTTTTACTAAAATCGTTTGCATATAAAAAGGTATAAGCAGCATTTATACTAAAATTTGTGCGTAGTTTATAACTTAAATTGGTTTCAAAACCTTGCAATAGCGCATTGGTTTGAACATAATTAAATATAGGAAAAACGCCTCTAAAACTACTGTTAAAAGTATTGCTTGGCAATCTATAAATGAAGTTGTTTATCAAATTATTATAAGCTGTAAAGTCAAAATCAAATTTAGTTCCAACATGTTTTAAAGTAACCTCAGCATTATAACTTTGTTCTGGTTTTAGGTTATTATTTCCTTGCTCAAAATTTGCCACAGCAGCATGCAGGCCATTAGCATATAATTCATTTATACTTGGTGGTCGCCAAGCAGAACTAAGGTTGGTTGTAAGTTTCCAATTAGTATTAAATAAATAACTAACACCCACCGAAGCCGCTGTATTGTTATAGTTTAAAACATTACTCAAAACTTGATTGTTTTGATTGATATAACGTGTTAAATCCATCAAATCATAACGTAAACCAGCTTCAGCTTGCCAATGCTTTTTACTCCATTTTTCTATTACATAAAAACCATAGTTATTGCTAATAAAATTAGGAATAAAAAACTGTTTTCCTGTAGCATAATTCCCTTGATTGGCAAAACTAAAACCTACCAACCCTTTAAATCCATTAACCTTTTTATGTTCAAATTTTAAATTAATCTGATTGGTGGTTAAAGTTAAATCGTAAGTTGATTTATCTTTTAAATTACTATTAGCATTTAAAAAACTCAATACATCAAACTCTTGTCGGTTATTTATTTGCTGACTAAAATCTGCGTTCAATTTTCCGCTATTTTTAAATAAGTAAATCCATTTAAAAGCTTGTATAAAATGTGTTACATCTTGTCTTGGACGCCCAATTTCGTATGTGAATTCATTTATTACACTTGGTTTACCTCTGACTATAGTGTTTTCTAAATCGGTTTTATTATGTACATGTGCCGAACGTAAAATGCCTAAACTTGATTGGAAATAACTTGCTATGTACTCAAAAGTATTTTGTTTTAATTGGTATTGAGCAGCTGCATTTATATCAAACTCATTAAAAGCAGTATTACTTAGTATATATTCAGGTGTTTTAGAGTCGCCTGCTTTTCTATAACTGGTTTGAAAACGCCAACTTAAATTTTGCTTTTTTAGGTGATTTCCTTCCAAAAACAAACTATTGGCTAATTGCCAATTATTGCTAAAACCATTTAAACTATAAACGCCTGCAATTCCGTTTTTGGTTTTAAACTCCTTAGCCGACACTTTAATAACGCCACCTATAGCCTCGGGTCCGAATTGCAATCCACTTGCGCCTTTTATTATTTCTAATTTATTAATGGCAAATGGATCAATTTCGGGTCCATGGTCTGTTCCCCAATTTTGTCCTTCTTGCCTAACTCCATTATTTAAAGTAACAATTCTATTGCTATGCAATCCTCTAATTACAGGCTTTGAAATACTTGGTCCGCTATTTAACAAAGTTACACCAGCGGTATTTTTTAACAAATCGCCTAAGGTTTGTCCACGTAAAATATCCAATTTTTCACTATCAATGGTTACATGATTTTGCAGATTATATTCACTTAAACGATAGTTTTTTTCGGTATTTATAATTACATCGTGCAAATGATGTTCTTCAGATGCTAAATCAATTTTCAAACTAGTTTTTAAAGGTAAAACTAAGCTTAACACAATGGGGTGATAACCCAAATAACTTACCTCCATTTTATAGTTTGTTTTAGCTAAATTATTAAACTGAAAAAAACCACTATCATTAGTATAAACTATGTTTTTTGAAGGCAATAAAACAACCTTAGCATTAACCAAAGGTTTTTGGGAAACACTATCTATAATAAACCCATTAATATTATAATTATTATGTTGCTGCGCAATACTTTTAGCTGCAAAAACAAGCAAAAACAAGCATAGGGCAACAAATGCTTTTAATTTTATCAAAATAAAAAAAAATAAAAAAAACTAAAGATGAGATGCCATTAGCATCCAAATACATGAACTATAAATTACTAAATAGTTCCTTAAATAAAAAGGCTTGCAGGTGGGCCTTTATTATTTAAAAGTATGGTAATTTGATTTTGAACATGAAGATTTTTTTTTTCAAAATAATGAGTTTTAAATACTTCAATAAAGTAAAAACAGCTGCTTGATAAAGTAATATTTTTGATAAAATGATATTGACTTACAAAGCATTTTTCGACACTTTCCGACACATGTTGGTTGTGCTCGCAATGCTTAATTAATAAGTCTTGGCAATAGTTTTCGTCTAACTTACAATGATGGTTATGATTTTCTGAACCATTATCTATTGCCAAAAAATGTTCCTCTTCCAAATGCTTATGGAAAGCATGGAACGGAATAAGCGTAGCTATAAAAATAGCTGCCAATACCAATGAGCAATATTTAATAACAGATTTCAAAAAAGTGATACAAAAGTACTGTTTTTATTTGCTAGAATGTTTCCGTTTAACAAAAACAAGGTTTAGTTTTTTATTTGTTTAAATTATTTTATTTTTACTGCATGAGTACAATATTGATTAAAGCTGACAAACAGAGTAATAAAATATTAGCCGATTTAGCTAAAAAACTTGGTGGAGATGTGTTAAATATTAATGACAATGTGCTGGAAGATTTAGTGTTTGGACAAATGATGGACTCTGTAAAAACTGGAGAAACTGTATCTAAGGCTGAAATACTAAAAAAATTAAAAGAAAAATGATTATTGAATTTGATAAATCATTTGAAAAATCTTTGATAAAGGTAAAAGAAAAAGCATTATTTAATAAAATTGAATCACTTATTGAAACAATAGAAAAAGCTGAAAAAATTTCTGAAATAAAGAATGTAAAAAAACTTACTGGTTTTAAAAACTACTACAGAATTAGAATTGGTGATTTTAGATTAGGATTCGAAAAAATTAATGACAACACAATTCGCTTCATTACTGTAGCAAGAAGAAAAGATATTTATAGCATTTTTCCTTGATTGAAAATCTAAATTATGAGAAAAACAAAAAAACTCACAAAACTACGATTTAAGTTTTGTGAGCTTTCTGGTTTTATTGGTACTTATAATTTTATTTACCCAAACTTTTTGCCAAAGCTGCTTTAATAAAGCGCACAAACAAAGGATGTGGATTTAAAACAGTACTTTTATATTCTGGGTGAAACTGCACCGCCACAAAATAAGGATGTGTTTTAATTTCTACTATTTCGGCCAATTTGGTTTCAGGGTTAACTCCTGTAATACTCAAACCATGCTTTTCAAAATCTTTTTGGAACTTATTGTTAAATTCATAACGATGGCGATGACGTTCGCTAATTTTAGTTTTTTCGTAAGCTTTAAATGCCCTGCTATCTTTACTAACCTCGCAAACATAAGAACCTAATCGCATGGTTCCCCCTTTTGCAGTTATGTTCTTTTGGTCAGACATCATATCAATAACTGCATGGGTAGTGTCTGCATTCATTTCAGTACTATGTGCATCTTTCCAGCCAATAACATTTCTTGCAAACTCAATAACCACCATTTGCATTCCTAAACAAATGCCAAAGAAAGGAATATTGTTTTCGCGAGCATATTTAATAGCTGTAATTTTTCCTTCAACACCTCTATCGCCAAAGCCAGGTGCAACTAATATTCCATCTAACTCACCTAACTTTTTTTCTACATTATCAGGTAAAATTAATTCGCTATGGATATAGTTTACTCTAATTCGGCATTCGTTAGCCGCACCAGCATGAATAAAGGCTTCAATGATAGATTTGTATGCATCGGGCAATTCAACATATTTACCAATTAAGCCAATTTGCAACTCGTTTTTAGGGTTTTTATGGCGAATTAAAAAGTTTTTCCAGCTATCTAAATCAGGTTCAATTTTAGCTGAAAGTTTTAGCCTGCTTAAAGTAATTTTATCTAATTTTTCCTTCAACATCATTAAAGGCACATCGTAAATAGTTGGCACATCCAAAGCTTCAATTACCGCATCAGGAGCTACATTACAAAACAATGCTAATTTTCGTTTTTGATCTTTGCTAATTGAATGTTCGGTTCTGCAAACTAAAATATCTGCTTGTATTCCACTTTCTAATAAAAGTTTAACTGAATGCTGAGTTGGTTTTGTTTTTAATTCTTTGGTAGATGACAAATAAGGCAATAAAGTTAAATGAATAATTAAGCAATCTTCTTGTTTTAGCTCCCAATGTAACTGACGAACAGCTTCAATGTAAGGTAATGATTCAATATCTCCAACGGTTCCTCCAATTTCGGTAATTACAATTTCGTACTCACCAGTTTCGCCCAAAAGTTTTATTCTTCGCTTAATTTCATCGGTAATATGTGGAACAACTTGCACTGTTTTTCCCAAATATGCACCTTGACGTTCCTGATTGATAACGTGTTGGTAAATTCTACCTGTTGTTACATTATTAGCTTGCGAGGTAGGCACATTTAAAAAACGTTCGTAATGTCCTAAATCTAAATCGGTTTCTGCACCATCTTCGGTTACATAACATTCGCCATGTTCGTAAGGATTTAAAGTTCCAGGATCTACGTTAATGTATGGGTCTAATTTTTGAATAGTTACGGAATATCCGCGCGCTTGCAGTAATTTGGCTAATGAAGCAGCAATAATGCCTTTACCTAACGAGGAAGTAACTCCACCTGTAACAAAAATATATTTGGTTTGCATGGTTTTTGGGTTAAAAAGTAGAACTAAAGCGTTTACCAAAAACCTTTTATAAAGATTTCCGCAAACAAAAATGTGTATTTACGGATGGCAAATGTAAGGTAAATTGACTCATATTCCTTTTGTGGTTATCCATGTTTTTTCAACAAATTGCTTTTAGCTTCTGGCAATTGGCTTCTGGCAACTGGCAATATATAAAAAACAAAAAATTTTAACAACTCAACAATTTAACCAATCTCTAAATCAACAAATCTTTAAATCTCTAAATCAACAATCTAACCTTTCGACAATTTTCTTATCATTGCCCAATGAATAAATTCAAAATTGTAATTCCATTTTTGCTACTTACTCAAGGTGTTTATGCTTGGGGTTTTTATGGACATAAAATGGTGAATAGATTGGCAGTGTTTAGTTTGCCTCCCGAAATGTTTGCGTTTTACAAAGCCCATATTGATTACTTAACCGAAAACTCTGTTAATCCAGATAAACGAAGGTACAGCGATACTGCAGAGGCTTGTCGACATTACATTGATTTGGATCATTACGAAAAGAATTTACCAATAGATACCGTTCCTCGATTTTGGAACGATGCGATTAAAAAACTAACCAAAGATACTTTGCTTGCTTATGGCATTGTGCCTTGGCATATTCAAGTGATGATTCAACGATTAACTTATGCTTTTAAGGATAATGATATTGATAAAATCCTCCGTATTTCAGCAGAGTTAGGTCATTATGTTGCGGATGCACATGTGCCGCTGCATGCTTCAGAAAATTACAATGGACAATTTACCAATCAACATGGAATTCATGGATTTTGGGAAAGTAGGTTACCCGAACTTTTTAGTACTGAGTACGATTTATTTGTAGGTAAATGTTTTTATTTAAAAAATCCTTTAGAAACAGCTTGGCTAGCAAGCGAAGGCAGTTTTGCTGCATTAGATACAGTGTTGGGTTTTGAAAGTAAATTAAACAATATTTTTGACCAAAGTAAAAAATATAGCATTGAATACAGAGGTCAAACTCAAGTTAAAGCATATAGCAAAGCATATTCTTTGGCATACCACCAAATGCTTTCTGGCCAGGTAGAACGAAGGTTAAAAGCAAGTATATTAACAGTAGCAAACATGTGGTATACCGCTTGGGTTGATGCAGGTCAGCCCGATTTAAATAATTTGGTTAAAGACAAAAAACAAATCAAACCAACCGATGCCGAAATGCAACAAATAATTACCGAAGAACAACGTTTGTTGAACGAAAACAGGATGATAGGAAGGGAGGAGAAATAGTTTTTTAAAAAAGCTTCTGGCAGCTAGCTACTAGCTTTTAGCAAAAGTAAGGATATCTCATGCCAGCGGCTAGTAGCCAATGGCCAGTTGCTAGTTAAAGATTCCCAGTTCTTCCGCCATCAACTGGCACGTTAATTCCTGTTATGTAAGAGGCATATTCTGAAGCTAAAAAGGTAGCGGCATAAGCAATTTCGTTAGGTTCTCCAAAACGACCCATTGGGATTTCGCTTAACATTTCTTGACTTACTTCATCGGTGCTGTGTTGTTGTTTTTGAGCTTTGTTGTCAATAATTTGTTTTAACCTATCGGTAGCAGTAGCACCGGGTAAAATATTGTTTACAGTAATTTTGAAAGGAGCTAATTCATTAGCCAATGTTTTGCTGTAATTTGCCATAGCACCACGAATGGTATTGCTAACTCCTAAGCCCCTTAAAGGAATTTTTACACTGGTAGAAATAATATTGATAATGCGTCCATAACCCGCTTGTTTCATGCCAGGGAAAACGCTTTGTACCAAATGATGGCTGCTTAACACATGCGAATTGAATGCATTTAAAAAATCTTCTTCTTTGGCATCAATGGCTAAACCTGCCGCTGGGCCACCACTGTTATTAATTAATATATGGTAAATATGGTGTTTTTGAACTTGTGTTTCAACGGCATCTTTTACTTGTTTTGGCTGACTAAAATCTGCAACTAAAAAGTCGTGTTTTTGTCCTAAACTGGTATCTAAATCACGCACTATGCTTTTTAATAAATTACCATTCCTTGCCATTAAAGTTACATTGGCACCACATTTTGCTAATTGCATTGCAATGGCATAACCAATACCTTTGGT
>JBAXCN010000085.1:0-12617 GCA_037141455.1 Bacteroidota bacterium | reverse complement strand
CGTTTTGGTACAATAACCATTTGTGAGCGAGGATTATTTTCTACCCCAATCATACATTTTCGGATAGCTTGGGCTTGTTCATTTTTATATGTATTCTCAAATTGCCGAATAAGAAGCGGTTCTGAAAAACCCAACATTACTTCTGTTCTGAATTGTGTGTGGTTTACGTAATTTATTCCTACAGAAATTACTGGAATTTCTTTTTCCCATTTTAATTTTTCAGCAGCCTGAAAAGCAATTCTCGCAATTCCTTTTTTCAATGACCTTAAACGTTTTTCGGGGACTGCATTTCCTTCGGGAAACATTAAAATCACCTCATTATTTTCAATTAGTTTTACACAGAAATTAAACGTATCGTTGTTTTTTTCCATGTTCTCCATTCCGTCGCGCATGCGGTAAACAGGAATAATGTGTATGGCATGTAGCAATTTCTTTTGCCAGTTTTTTTTGAAAATATCTGCACGCGCTAAAAACCAAACAGGTCGGTTTACACTTAAGCAAACAGTAATGGCATCTAAAAACGCATTTCCATGATTTGCGGCCATTAAAACAGGGCCTTTTGCAGGAAAATTTTCTAATCCTCCAACGAAAATTCTTTTATAATGGATACTCAACCACCATCTTACAATAACTGCTAGTACTTTGTAGAGCATGGCGCAAGATGCTAATTTTTATTTTACCCACCATTCCTTAAAAGCATTCGCTTTATCTCTGCTTACCATTATATCTTCGTTATTTGCAGGATTTACTTGTAGTTTAAGCTTACCATTAAAATGATAATTGGCTTTTTCTATGCAGTTTCTTTGAATAATATATGAACGATTTACCCTGAAAAATAATCCAGGATCTAACTCTGCAGATATTTCTTCTAAACTTTGTGAAATAATATGTTTTTGTAAATCTTTGGTGTAGATAAACACCATTTTATCTTCTGCCTTAAACCAGCAAATGCTTGCAATATGTAAAGGAATTATTGCGTCAGATTTATTCACTAAAAACCGATTTTTAAAAGTGTTTTTTTGGGTTAATTGCTTTAGTATTTCTGCAAATGAATTTTCATTCGGCTTTTGAATTTGTGTTTTTTCATATTTAATCAAAGCATTTTTTAATTCATTTTCATTAATTGGTTTTAATAAATAATCAATGCTGTTTACTTTAAATGCCTTTAATGCATATTCATCGAAAGCTGTAGTGAAAATTACAGGTTTGTTTATGGTGATTTTATCGAAAATAGTGAAGCTTAAGCCATCAGCTAATTGAATATCCATAAAGAATAAATCTGGCATTCCATGCTCATTTAACCAATCTACAGTGCTTTCCACACTATCTGTTTTGCCAACAATTTCAGCATCAGTTTTAATCGATAAGACTAATTTTTCTAATCTTTTCGCTGCCAGGTGCTCATCTTCAACAATTAATATTTTCATTTCTAATATAGCTAAATGGGAAGTTTTATTGTAAAGTAATTTGTGCTTTCATCAATTATTATTGATTTATTGAATACAATTTCAAAACGACTGTTAATATTATTTAATCCTATTTTATTGCTTGCTTCCAGTGCATCTTTCTTTTGCAAATTATTTCGAATTATGAGGTAATTATCTTCACTATAAATCTCAATTTTCAGCGGCTTTGATTTGCTGATTACATTGTGTTTTACAGCATTTTCTATTAATAACTGAATGCTTAATGGAATGATGGTTTTATTACTAATAGTTTCATTAATGTTTATTGTAACTGCTAAATTTTCATCAAACCTGCATTTCAAGAGAAACACATAATTTTCAACCAATTTTATTTCTGTTGCAATACTCACTTTATCTTCATTTGTAACTTGTAAAGCGTAGCGATAATATGCTGCTAAATGCTCCACAAATTCCTTTGCTTTTTTACTATTATCATCAATTAATGCAATGAGTGTATTTAAACTATTAAACAAAAAATGAGGAGCAACCTGATTTTTCAAAGTCTCGAAATGCGATTCAATATTCTGTCTTTTTAATATTTCGCTATGCAATAAACTTTCCTTATATAATCTAAACAACTGCACACTTTCAAAAATTGTATTTAATAAAATGGAAACTAAAACAGCAATGGTAATATTTTGAAATAGCGCCATTCCATGTGGCATCGTGCATACATCCCAAAACATGGTGTACAACCACATTACAGAAATGGAAATAATAAATATGGAAGGAATTTCAATCAGCAGTCTTTTAAAAATAGACCTATTCCATGGAAAATAAACATTTAAGAACTTAATAAATATTCTAAAAATAGTATACAGAATAATTGTAATTCCAACTGAGAAAAGAAAATTGTAAATGATAATATTTACAGGCGTGTTAATGTTTCCAATCCAATCAGCCAATACAAAATAGAATACAATTGTAAGACCTACTCCTGTCATCAAGAGTAGGTCTTTAAATGTGGCTATTTTATCTCCAGAAAAGAAAAGGCTTTTATTGGAATTTCCCATTTTACCCGTTTACGTATTTATTATTTTTGGTAAATCTAGCAATGAAAATTGATATTAATGCAGAACCAATTAAAGTAGGTGCAAACCAAATAATCCACATTTGCTCAATTTGCACATTCACTACCAAAAATGCCGTAACTGCTGAAATGTAAGAGCCAATCATTCTTCCAATATGCGTTCCAAGCCAATATGTTTTTGGGTATTTTCTCCATTTTACATTTAAATACATGAGTAAATCAGTAAATGAAAATATAAAACTCATCACCCCGAAAACTAATAATATTGGGTTAAATTTAAATGCCATTGTTTTTGAATCTATAAACCCTAAGGTTACCATTAACAATGCAAATAGAACTGTTATTATCGCCACCATTTTATCATACCATTTAAATTGAGCTGTATTTTCAATTCTTTTAAATGTTACAATGCGCATTCCCGAATAACATAAATAGAAACTAAATATTCCAATTAAAAATAAAAAAGAACTACCCATGAATGTGGCTAATATGGTTCCTGATAATGTAGCTAAAAACATTGCAGCAACGTAATATTTACCCATGTTTTTATGCAGTTTTCCTGCTTTTCTTAAAATAATCTGCATGGTGCCAATTACCAAACCAATCATTCCACCGAGAATGTGCAAGGACAATAAAATAGTATGCAACGTTTTCATGTTTTCCTAATTTAAAAGGTAATTCTATACAATGCCATTGGGAAAAATCCTACTTGATAATTGTTTTGCACTTCGCCGCTGCTCACATTATACAGTTGACTAAAAATGTTTTCTCTATTCAACACATTTTGAATATCAAATCCATATTCTTCCGTAAATTTCTTTTTATTTTTTCTAAATCCAATACGAATATCTGTGCGATAATATGCTTTTAATTGCACCGTTCCAGCTTTGGTTTCATCTCTTACCTCTGTACCGGCTGCTCTTGAAGCGTCTAAATTAATTGGCGCAATCCAATTTCCACCTGTTGCAACAGTTCTAAAACTTAAAATAATTACATTTTGCTTCGTCTTACCAACTGGTATTTCTTTTCCTGCTAATAAATTAAATGCGTATTTCGAATTAAATGCAGTATTTCTTTCAATTCCATCAGAACCCTTGTATTTTCTGTCAAAAACACTTGTGGTTAATAGAAAATAATAGTTTTTATTAAAGAATTTTTCTAAGGTTAATTCAATCCCTTTATTAGTTCCTTTTCCTTTACTTTCTAAGCTATCAGGACCAATTACATCTCCAAAACTTGCCCCGTAATTCAATACCGATAAACTGCTTGGTCTACCTTGCTGAATGCCCACATTGTACTGCTCCTGGTAATAAACTTCTGTTTTTAATCGCAGGTTTTCTCTGATTAACCAATCATAAGACAATACAAAATGATTCGACCTTAATAAATCTAAGTTTCTATTGGTTTGTATAGAAGTGCCGTTGGCCAATAATGTTTCTCTTAAATAAATATTTACAGGCAATATTCTGCTATGTTTTCCTGCTCCAAAACTCAAAGATTTATTTCCCGATAATTGGTATTTAACAGAACCTCTCGGTTCCACCGACGATTTATTATTTAAATAAAAATGTAAAGCATGTAAACCCGCATTAAATGTCCATTTTTTACCAGCCTTGTATTGCCATTGCCCATAACCCTGAATTAAATCGCCATCACCATTAAAAGCAACTAAATTGCGCATTCCGCTCAAGGACCTGTCATAAATACTCACTTCATTATTATAAAAATACCTGCTTGCAATTATACCTGCCCTAATTTGCGAGCGATTGCTAATTTTGGTATTCAACACCGCCGAACCAAACAATTTCTGTTCAGTAATTCTCGATTTAAATTGTTGAATAATATTGTAATTCGGAGTGATGGAATCAACCGTTGTCCTGAATTTACTGCCTGTTCCCGCAACCGAAATTTTCAAAGTAGTATTGCTATTTAAAAATTGCACATGATTTATTCCAACTACAGCCATATCGCTTCCGTTTCTTAAATCTTGTTGATCATCAGGACTTTCTTTCCAAAGCGTACTGTCTTTTTCCCCTTTAAAAAATATATCACTCGTGCCACCAATTCCGAAGATAGATGTCATTCCTTTTTTATGCGGAAAATTCATTTTCATACTGATATCCTGATATTTCGGAACCCCACCTTTTACAAACGAAATACCTACAGCATCAAATAATCCCAAAGTCGAGTACCTGTAATTAATCATATAACTCGCCTTTTTGCCTTTTTTAAATGGACCTTCGGCACCGAATTCAAAACCATTAAAACCAACCTGTGCGGTATATTCTCTTTTTTCATTATTTCCGTTACGCATTTTCACATCAAAGGCAGCTGAGGTAGCATTTCCATATTCGGCAGCAAAAGCGCCCGATGCAAAATCGCTATTGGCCAGCACATTCGTGTTCAAAATAGAAACAGCCCCACCCGAAGTTCCCGAACCACTATAATGACTGGGACTTGGAATGTCTACACCTTCTAAGCGCCAAAGCACGCCCAAGGGAGAATTTCCACGTACTACAATATCATTTCTTTGGTCGTTTCCCGCAACCACGCCCGCAAAACTGCTTGCAAGTCTTGCAGGGTCTCCAAAACTTCCCGCATAGCGTTGCGCCTCATCCACAGAAAATGTGCGTGCACTCACACCCGATAGTTCATTCAATGGTTTATCCTTATCAATTTTCGCAACAATTTCCACCTCTTTACCCACGTAGGTATTTGGTTCCAAAGGAATGTTCAGCACCAATTCCTTCGCCGAAGTCAACACCAAATTGCTCAGTTTTACAGGATTATAACCAATCAAGCTAATCTGTACCACAGGTCGCCCAACGGTTACATTCGCCAGTTTAAAATTCCCGTCCACATCAGTAGTAGCGCCAATTATAGGATTGCTGCCCACCACAATCACAATGGCGCCAATCACCGGAATTTGCGATGCATTGTCAATCACAGTTCCCCTAATATTTTGGGTCAATGCCTGTCCATTTGCATAATTGCTCAGCAGCATAATGCATAGCGCCATTAAAACAGAAAGACCCGAAGAGTAAATTTTAGTTTTCATAGTTTGAGTTTTTTTTGATGCTGCAAACTTCCGCTCAATCGTTTGGCAATTTGCCACTTTTCCGACGAACCGTAAAAATTGAAGGATGAATTGTTATTCACACATTATTAATCTCAATTAACATTCTTTTTTAGGGCTTCCCCCTGCGGCTCATCAACATTACAGTAGTTTAAGCCGCTGAGGTCAGGCCTTCACCGCTTGTCCCTTTGGGAATACTACGCCCTTAAAGTCAGGGGCATTTTCCCATGAGGATGCAGGCTCAGTCCTTAAGCCAAACTTTTATGCAATTAATAATGAATAAACAATTAATAATTTGTAAATACTAGAAAAAACGGTCAACGTTATTTAGGCATTGACATCTCAAAAAATGGAATTAAAAAAAAGTAAAAAACGGTCAACGTTATTTAGGCATTTGTCGATGCCTGAAATAGATTGACCGTTTTTTAAGAATTAAATTTAAACTTAAAAATTGATTAATATGGCAAAAATTACAAAAGAGTTTTCAATGAGTGTTAAAGAGCGTCGCTACCGTCATTTTAGTGAAGCTTTTAAACAAGAAAAAGCAAGAGAGGTTACAGAAGGACGTTCTAGAATTTCAGATATTTGCAGAGCATACCAAGTTTCGTACAACACAGTATATAGATGGATTAACAGTTATTCAAACATCTCTAAACCTCAAAGAACTATCGTGGAGACAAAAAGTGACACCGCAAAGATCTTAGCCCTACAGAAAAAAATCGCTGATTTAGAGCGTTTATTAGGTCAAAAACAAGTTCAGCTTGATTTTCAAAACAAGATGATTGAAATAGCCGAAGAGATCTATCAGGTTGATATTAAAAAAAAATTCGAGACAAAACCATGATTTATTTTTGGAATCATCGGTCGCAGCTTAACTGCAGTCTGAATTTCTTTTATCAATCGTTGGGAACCACAAAACAAGGCTTCCATCAAATGATGGACAGGAGTAATAGATTTCAAGAAGAGGTTTTCTTACTAATTGAATTGATAAAGCAAATCAGAGAAAATCATCCTATGATGAACTGTAGAGATATGTATTTCAAGATTAACCCTGTATTTGTTGGCAGAGACAAGTTTGAAAGTATCTGCAAAGAATGTGGATTTACAGTAAAAAAACTTAAAAACTACCGTAAAACAACAGATAGTAATGGTGTTATAAGATTCGACAACTTATTAAAGAATCTCAAGATTACTGAAATAGACCAGGTTTGGAGCACAGATATTACTTACTTTGATGTTGGTGGTGTATTTTATTATCTAACATTCATTATTGATAACTGTTCCAGAAGGATTTTAGGTTATCACGTGTCCAGTAGATTAAGCACTGAGCATACCAGTCTGCCAGCGATAACAATGGCGATTAAGACAAGGAAAATGGTTAGAAAAGGAATTATATTTCATTCAGATGGAGGCGGTCAATATTATGATGAAAACTTTTTGAACCTTACCCAAAAATACAAATTCGTAAACAGTATGTGCGAACATGCATGGGAAAATGGAATAGCGGAGCGAGTGAATGGGGTAATTAAAAACAATTATTTAATACCCTGGAACACTCGTACACCAAAAGAATTATTTAAAAATATTGACCGAGCAGTTACACTTTACAATCACGATAAACCACATTCTAAGTTAAATAGAATGACACCTGTAGAATTTGAAGAAAAAATCTCTAAATTAGCAGAGAGAAATAAATCGACGATGACTAAGTCAATCGATGAAAATGGTCAATTTTTGGGGGCCTTCAGCCCCCAAAAAACCATGAGAAATAAATCTCAGAATCATAATATCATCTCTGAAAATGGGAGTTAAAAAAGTAAAAAACGGTCAACGTTATTTAGGCATTGACAATTTTTCACTTTCAACTTTCAACTTTCAACTTTATACTTTGAACTTTTTGCTTCTTTCTTATATAAACTTCTTACTTGAGGCATTAATGCAAAAAATATAATTGCAATTGCCCAAAACATATACAAATTATGCGACCAATGCACAGACTGTAAATAGTACATTTCCATTTGTATCCAAATAATCAGGGAAAAAGCAATGTAAATGGAGAATGTCCATCCCCAAAACATATCTTTATAGAAATTAAATAATTCGGCCAATTTATTTTCTGATTTCTTTTTTAGGGCATATATCACTGTCAAAGGAATTAATCCAATGAAAGTGAATAAAATAATTCCCGGAATTAAAAAATTATGGAATGGAGAATTAGCCAACATGGTAATTGGTATTCCGAAAAGTTTGCCAGAAGGTGAAATAATCAAAACGCCACCACCGAATAAAGCACCCAATCCTAGTAATGATAATAAACTGAGATAAATATTTCGCATAGTCATAAATTTTCGATTCTTAATTATTATCAGCTAAGCAATTAGTATTATTTAAAATGTCTTGTTCTATTATTTTTCTAACCAATGCAGGTTCTTCAAACAAAGGACTATGCGCGGAATGATTAAAAGTGTAAAATCCTTTTAACGGAGCTTTTAGTTTAAGTAAATATGCTTTGGATAAATTGATATTTACTGTTAAATCATATTTTCCACTAAAGAAATAAACAGGAATTTCTAATGAAGGAACTTTAATTGTAAAGTCAGTTTCTAGGATTTCCTTGATTAAATTTGTTTTAGGAAGAAATGAAAATTTAGATTTCCAAATATTTATCTTTTCCTTTATTGTGTAAGCTTTGCACAACCAGACAGGAATAAAAATTCCCCAAAAAACTGAATGCATGTTGTGAATGGTTCCAATTCCCAGTTCGTGCATGTATTTATCGCGAATACCAGATGTATAATATGAAAATAAATCAGTGTTTTTTTCTAGAATTGAATATTTTTTTAAATGCTCAATTCTCTTTTTATTTCCTATTACTTGATATTTATTTACCATGAATTGGTATGCAATTTTTTCCGATTCAGCTTGGTTGGTAATTTGTCCCATGCCTATGTAAGCAAAAAATAATTTTGGTTCTTTTTGCGCCGCTATCAAGGCAATTGGAGTTCCACCAGAATGGGCCATAATGTATATTTTCTCTTTTTTGAAACGTTTAATTAGATAAGTTGAAACATCAATAGCGTCCAATGCAAGTTGATTGTAATTCATACTTTCTAAGGTGACTTCAGAAGTATAGGAAAGTCCACCGCCCCGCTGTTCCCAATAGCAAACTGTAAAATAATCTTCTAAACCTGAATTGTATTTATCAGCTAAAAAATAATTGGGAAATGCGGGACCTCCATGAATATATAGCAAAACAGGCTTATTTAAATTTTTACTGCGGATAAACATTCCTTGTTTAACACCACCAATTTGCAGGAATGTTTTTTCAGCAATACTGCCGACCATTTCCTTTCCTGATTTATCCAAGTATGGTTTTATTTTTCCTGGGCTATAAAAAAAGATATAAAGAAATAGACAAATTGCAATTCCCAAGAATATCGACAACATAGTAAATAATATTTTGAAAGCTTTTTTTAAATGTTTCATTTTTTTTAATTATTTCGAAACAATAATTATTTACAATTACACTTGCTTATTAGAAAAGCTATATAAATAGAGAAACTATTTAAATTCCTAGTATTTAAATAGGAAATATTTGATGAAGTAACATATCTATATTTAATACCGAAATCGAACATGAAAGATTTACTTGTTACAATCTGTAAATACAATGAAGGTTCTATTAAAGGGAAAAAATTTGTTTCTCGAGATATAGATTTTGGAACAGTTTCTTTAAATCCAATTCCCATTGCTACTAAAATGTTTGTTCCAAAGTTTATTTTTTTTCCAGATTTAATTATATATCCAAATTCCAGCCCTCCATATCCAAATCTGAAAAAGTCATACCTACCTTTCACTTTGCTTTCTATATCCACTCCATTTAACATACCCCAACCTGCTCCACCAAAGGTGTAACGATTATTGAACGTTGCTTCACCTCTTCCTCCAGTCAATACAGTGAATTGATTGTTTACATTTGTTGCTAAGACTGAGATTCCTCCAAATGATGGTGTTGTAATTTTAAAAGTTTTCTTCTTTGGAGAATGTATAATTGTATCTAGTTGAGAAAAAAGAGGAAATGAAATTCCAACAAATAAAATTATAAGTAATGAATTTTTCATTATTTAAACTTTAGGTTTTTATATTTCAAAGTTTCTCTTTTAAATAATGAAATGTGTTATATAAATATTATTGAAAATTGCACATTTCACGGAATTCACAATGCAAAATAATTATTAAATAGGTGCTTTTCATTTAATATTTTGGTAGAATTTCAATTTAATATTAATTAAAAAATAATACCTAAATTAAAATTAGATTTAAACTAATTTATTTTAAAAAAGCTTTATTTTCATTATCCAATAACGTTTCAAAAATGGGCTTCGCTTTGCGGAAATTGCGATGGTGTAAATAAAGAAACAATATATCTTGGGTTAATAAGAAAAAGCCTTGCACAACTATCGCCCAACCAAAACCAAAGAACAACTCAGAATTAGATACATTGCTATTCAAACTATGTTCACGCAGGCAAAAACCAAGTAAAATATGAGCTAAGTCAATTCCGCAATTCAGAAACAACATTTGTGTAACGTGGTTCTGCACCTGCAAGCTTTTATAAGGACTTTTTTTGATATTTTTTTGGTAAAGCGTATGGTAAAATAGTATGATTGCAAAACCAAAATTGAAAATGCCCCATGCTCCATTCATTAACCAGAAATAATAAGCATTTTTTGAATAAATTAACAAGACAATTAAACTGCTGAAACAGTTAAGAATACTCCAACTTATAAAAACTACAAAATGTTGTTGTAAAATACATCTAAAGCGGAAGTTAAAATTATATAAAGCATCTTTATAGCTCAAATCGAAGTCATTAGACCACTTCTGTTTTAAAAAAGGAAAGCGAAAGTGATCTAGGTTCAACGTTAAATTTGCTTTCATTAATAGCTAAAAGCCTTTAAATATAGTACATTTTCTATTATAGATTAGTTTAATTTTTCAATAGTAACCAGCAAAAAAATAGGCCCAAAATTACCAATCCAATGTAGAGAGGAAACAAAGGGTCCCATTTGCCATAAACTGAAGAATACGCAAGTGAAATTGTGCCAATGCATAACACAAGACCATATGCTATGCCTTTTACTAGCATGATACTGCTTAGCAAGAATCCCCAAGCTTTTTTTTGCCATAATAACATGGCTGCAATAAGTGAAACAGGAATAATTATGGAAAAATCTAAAGCAAATACAATACTTGTTGATTTTCCAGTGAGTATAATTGTTTCTGGAATTGTGCTCGAAGTTAGATAAGGTAATATCATACTCATCTCAATTATCATAAGCAATATTGCAGTAAAAATCAAGTATCCACTTATCCATTTCACAGGTATTTTCGCTGAAAAATAAGATGAAATTGCAGCAGGCTTTAATTTAGATATTAACAGCACTAGTGAGCAAGCCGATAAGGTTAATAAAGAACTATAAACCAGAAAGAAAATATTGAAAGTAGCTCCAAACAGGTAAAATGCAAAATTGTAAAAAATATAAGCTAGCAAGCCCATCAAAATTAATTGCCATTTAATATCGCCTTTATATGTTTTGAAAATAGCTATAATTAACATCGGAACTACTATAAACAATGTTACCAAATCGTTTGAGTACCAAGCGGATTTTACAAATGCGTTATCATTGTAAACGTTTTTTACAAACAAACCTCCGGCTGAGGCAATTACAGAAAGTATTGTAATAATTCCCGATAATATTAATGCTGATTTGTTTCTAATCCTTGCCATATAACTTCATTTTTCTTACCTTAGAAACTCCCAATAATAGTGACACAATCAACTCTATTGAAAAAACGAGGATAACTTTCCAGTTTAAATTTAATTGCAAAACACCATTATTACCAATATAAAGTGCCAAGCCAATTCAGCTGTTTAATTAAGCATTGCTTACTAGGCATAAAAATAAATTATTGGTGTATTTAAAATGATATTATAAATATTTACGAGCAAAATAAATAAGGTTGTTTACTTTTTAATAATTTATACACCTTGTTCTTTTCCCAATTCTTCCGCCTCTTTCAGCCATTTTTTTCTTTTGCTATCAGTAGATGATTTTATAGGACCAAATGTTTTTATTTTAACAGGTTTTATTCCACTAAATTCTAAGATTCCTATTTTCATAGAATTGTGTCCAGGGCTTCTATTAATTAACCAGTAGTACCAATTGGGTGTGTCTGTAGTAACGATTAATTGAGCAGTTTTACCTTTTAATAATTTATCCCAAAAAGGTCTTTTTTCGTGGTATTTAAACGCAAAATTTGGCAAGAATGTCCTGTCAAAAAATCCTTTTAATAGTGCTGGATAAGTGCTCCACCAGTTGGGATAAACAAATACCAAATGATTGGCTTCTAGAATATCTTTTTGTGCTTGAATTAAATCGAGTTCTAATTCCGAAACTTTTCTATATCCATTGATTAAAATTGGATTGAACTTTAAATCAATTAAGTTGATTACTTTGCAAGTGGCGCCTGATTGTTTTGCACCTTTTACATAGTTTTCGGCTAATGCATAGCAATAACTTTCTTTGTCAGGATGGCCGTTGATGATTAATATATTTTTCATTTTAAGCTATTAATATTTAAACGATTATTTATTTCAACTAATAGTATTTCTGGTATTGGCCTGCAATTGCAGTATTTTTGGTGTTCTACATGCAAATAAATTCTTTGATTTAAAGTTGGATTAGAGCGAATTATGTGGGCTAAATGCCATTCTTTATTTATTTTCATTTTTTTAATTAAATAGTAAACTCGAATTAATTATTTACTTTAATAATATAGATTTATTGTCAGTAATAAATTGATTAAATGAAATTGGTTCTTTTTCGGTTATTGATTTTACACAATTGGTAATGGCAGGTTCCGCTTGAAATCTTGGAAAATAATGCAACATTATCATTACGAGAATTAGCATAGTTGGCATTTTTTCTTTGCGTTTGGCTAGGAAGAAACTTAATAAATTGGGAGAAATAAATTTAATTTC
>JBAXCN010000084.1:0-13038 GCA_037141455.1 Bacteroidota bacterium | reverse complement strand
TTCCTCAATCTGATTGGCATTTACACCACAATTATTACCGACATGTGGGCATGTATGCTTACCGAAACGATATTTTGGAGGCGGTTTGTAAATTACAACCATCAAGTTTAGAAAATGCGGAATCGTTAGAGCAATTGCGTTGGTTAGAAAATGGTTTTAAAATAAAATGCGCCATTACCGAGCACGATAGCCATTGCATTGATACTCCTGAGGATGTTGAGAAAGTATTGAGGTTGATGAGCAATAAGAAATAGGCAATTGGCAATGAGCAATAGGCAATAGACAATTGGCAATGAGCAATAAGCAATTGGCAATTGGCAATGAGCAAGTAAAAATACGAGGTTGCAAATTCCTTCACGCTTTTGGCGTGACGAAGGGGGTTAGGGGGATGTTTTGCAGCAACTGCAGTTTTGAAAACAATTTTAACTAACTTAAATTTAAAAAATTGGTGCTAAAACCAAATTGATAATGCTATTTAAAATTTAAAAATGATTGAAAAATCATTTTTTTTAAAACCATATCTATCGTAATATTGCAATATAAAAATATGGGAGCAACCAAAACAATTAATTATACCGAAGATCAAAACAAAATTGCTTTACTTTTAAAAGCATTGGGACATCCGGCACGCATTGCAATTATCGAATATTTAATAAAAGTAAATAGCTGTATATGTGGCGATATTGTAAACGAAATAAAACTGGCACAACCAACCATATCGCAACATTTAAAAGAACTAAAAAATGTTGGAATTATTAAAGGAAGTATTGAAGGAACTGCCATATGCTATTGTATTGATGAAACTGTTTGGAAACAAATACAAACCTATTTTGAAAGTATAAATTTAAAACTAATTGAGAAAAGCACTAATTGTTGTTAAAAAATAAAATTATGAATTTAGAAGAAATAAAAAACATACTGCCTTCATTGAATAATGTAGTATTTGAGTTTGAAAATGGAACTACTGTTCCTGCACATTTTCATGTTACTGAAATTGGAGAAATAACAAAAAAATTTATTGATTGTGGAGGCACGTTAAGAAATGAAAAAGTAATTAACTTTCAATTATGGAATGCCAATGACACAGATCACAGGTTAAAACCAATGAAATTATTGAATATAATTAAGCTTTCTGAAAAAAAACTGAGTATTGAAAATGGAGAAATAGAAGTGGAATTTCAAGGCACAACCATTGAGAAATATAATTTAGATTTTAATGGGGAAACGTTTTTGTTAAAATCAAAATTTACCGATTGTTTGGCAAAGGACAATTGTGGCATTCCAACTGAAAAACTAATTACCAATACCACTTGCTCACCTGGTGGTGGTTGCTGCTAAACTCTTTTAAAATATGAATGTAAAATTAAAATTCCTTGATAGATACTTAACCTTATGGATTTTCTTAGCTATGTTTATTGGCATAGCCATTGGTTATATTTTTCCTAATGTAAAAAACATATTCAATACACTTTCAGTTGGCTCTACTAATTTGCCTTTAGCAATTGGATTGATATTAATGATGTATCCTCCATTGGCTAAAGTAGATTATTCATTGCTTCCAATTGCTTTTAAAGATAAAAAAGTATTGACATTATCGTTGTTTTTAAACTGGGTAATAGGCCCAATATTAATGTTTGTTTTGGTTATTATTTTCTTAAAAAACGAACCCGATTACATGGTTGGTTTAATATTAATTGGCCTTGCGCGTTGCATTGCAATGGTTATAGTTTGGAACGATTTGGCTGGTGGAAACAGAGAATATGGTGCTTTGTTAATAGCTTTAAATAGTATATTTCAAGTATTGACTTATAGTTTTTACACTTGGCTTTTTATAAATGTACTTCCTCAAAAAATAGGTTTGGGCAGTTTTAATATTTCTGTTCCTTTTAACGAAGTAGCGCAAAGTGTATTTATATATTTAGGTATTCCTTTTATAGCTGGTTTTGTAAGCAGGTATTTTTTAATAAAACAAAAAGGAAACGATTGGTTTAATAGAAAATTTGTTCCTAAAATATCGCCAATAACTTTATATGCATTGCTGTTTACAATAATATTAATGTTTAGTTTAAAAGGCGATAAAATATTGACGTTACCGTTAGATGTTTTAAAAATAGCCGTTCCATTAATTATTTATTTTGTATTGATGTTTTTTGTAAGTTTTTTTATTAATAAAATAATGAAAGTACCTTACGATAAAAATGCTTCCATATCGTTTACCGCAACAGGTAATAACTTTGAACTAGCAATAGCAGTATCCATCGCTGTATTTGGCATACATTCACCTCAAGCTTTTGTAGGAGTTATTGGACCATTAGTGGAAGTACCCGTTTTAATTTTGTTAGTTAAAGCAAGTTTAATGTTAAAAAATAAATTTTATAAAAATGAATTCGAAAATTAATGAAACAATTGGCAAATTTACGACTAATATAGTATCGGATGAACGCAAATTGATTTTACAACCGTTGATTGAATATATTCAAGCAAAAAAGAACAATGCAGAAATTATTAACTTAGTATTTGTATGCACCCATAACTCGCGCAGAAGTCATTTAACCCAAATTTGGTCGCAAACTATGGCTTTTCATTTTCAAATTAAAACCCTCTTTTGTTATTCAGGCGGAACCGAAGTAACTGCCATGTTTCCAAAAGTTGCTGAAACATTAATCAATCAAGGATTTAATATACAAAAATTATCCGAAAATGATAATCCTGTTTACGCCATAAAATTTGATGAGAACGAACCTGCCATTATTTGTTTTTCAAAAATTTATAACAATGAATTCAATCCCAAAAATAAATTTGGTGCTATCATGACTTGTAATAATGCAGATGAAGGATGCCCAATGGTACTAGGCGCTGACGGAAGGTTTCCAATAAAATATAACGACCCCAAACAATTTGATGGAACTGAATTAATGAATGAAAAGTATTTAGAAAGAAGCTTGGAAATAGCTCAAGAAATGTTTTATGTTTTTAGCAATATTATTTAAACCTTTTTACTGCTTTTCTTTTTAGCTTTTATAACTTTTTTAGGTTCTGTAAAAATTTCTTTATTCAAAATGGCTGTTTCATAATCAACCAAAATTAAATTTAAATAGTAATAGTCGTATAACAAAACTATGGTATGGGTTATGCCTTTTTCAGTATATTTATCAATAGCAGCAATAGTATATGCTCTACCTCCCATAGAGCAAGGAAGCCTTTTTCCTTCTAACGATTTTGTATTAAAAAAAGCTTTGCTTAACCCTTTTCCTGTTAATGAATCAACCTCCGATTTATCGTATTCATTTGCTCTGCTATAAATTTCAATTCCCACAAATTCGGGTTTATTGCTATCGCATTTATTTATATGCATTTTATTTCCAACTTTCAAAACTTGGCTAATGCCATTTTTCGGAAATCCAAAAAGCAACAAACAAAAACTTATTAAACTTAAAAAAAATTTCATACAAACTAATTTACAACCAAAACTGGAATTTTAACCAAATGCCTAACACTATCAACAGTTGAGCCAAAAACAATATCGCTTAACCCAGCATGTCCATGTGCACCCATAACCAATAAATCAATTTTATTTTCATTAATAATTTTCGAAATTTCTTTGGCCCTATTTCCATAACCCAATTGAATTGTGTTTTTAAAACCTAGTTTATTTAAATCGTTGCTGTATATTTCTAAATTATTAAAATCCGATTTAGTTTCTAAATCAAGCGCATCGCTTCCTAACCTTTTTGCCATTGCCGATTCAACAATATGAATTAATAAATATTCAGCATTTTTACCTCCTAAACTAAAGGCATGTTGAATGGTTGATTCATCGTTTTTACTAAAATCGATAGTGATAGCAATTTTATTATAAACCGCTAATTCTATTTGATTGATATGAACTGCATTTCCATGAGGAACTATTGTTTTTTGTTTGGTTAGTTTTATAAAAAGTGGATTGAACGTTATATACATTAACAACAAAAAAGCGAAAACACAAACCAATAATATTAGCAATTTATAATACCATTGGTTTGAACTAAGAATTGAAAACAAACTGCTTACTTCTTCAAAAACCAATTTTATATTTAACGAAATAATTAAAAAAGCACTGATCCAAGCCAGAATTTTAACCCACTTTTTAATTACAAATTCGCCCATTATTTTTTTACTACTTGTAAAATGAATCAAAGGAATAACTGCAAAACCCAATTGTAAACTTAAAATTACTTGGCTTAAAACCAACAACTCGCCTAACTTATTTTCGCCAAAATAAAGTATAGTAAATACAGCAGGAATAATTGCAATAAGCCTAGTTAATAGTCTTCTAACAACAGGACTAATTCGAAGGTTTAAATAACCTTCCATAATTATTTGTCCGGCTAAAGTGCCAGTAATTGTTGAGCTTTGCCCTGCACAAATTAATGCAATTGCAAAAAGTGATGGTGCTAAGTTTCCAAATAAACTTTTTAATAATAAATGTGCATCTTGAATACTTGAAATATTGTTATAACCCAATTTAAAAAAAGCTGTTGCAGCTAAAATTAATATGGCTGCATTTACAAAAAAAGCCAAGTTCAAAGCCACAAACGAATCGATAAAGTTATATTTAATGGCTGCTTTTATTCCTTCAAATGTTTTTTCAATTTTGCGTGATTGCACCAAAGCTGAATGTAAATATAAGTTATGAGGCATAACTGTAGCACCTATTATTCCTATTGCAATATAAAGCGCATTGCCATATAAACCATTGGGAATAAAACCTTTACTAACTTCAATATAATTGGGGTTTACTATTAATAATTCAACAATAAACGAAATACCAATAATGCTTACCAACGATAAAATAAACATTTCTAATTTTCGAACTCCTTTATTTATTAAAAACAATAATAAAAATGAGTCTAAAACAGTAATAATAACTCCATAAATTAAAGGCAAGCCAAATAATAAATTTAAACCAATTGCCATTCCTATAATTTCAGCCAAATCGCAGGCCGCTATTGCAATTTCAGCAAAAACGTATAACGAAATATTTGTCCATTGCGGATATTGTTGCCTGCTTGCTTGTGCTAAATCCCATCCTTTTACTATGCCTAACCTTGCTGCTAAACTTTGCAGTAAAAGCGCCATTAAATTGCTCATTAATAAAACCCAAACCAATTGATAGCCAAAAGCGCTACCACCTGCTATATCGGTTGCCCAATTTCCTGGATCCATGTAACCAACACTTACTAAATATGCAGGACCAACAAAAGCAAGCAATGTTCTAAACCAATTTTTTTTAATTGGTATTTTTACACTCTCATGTATTTCGCTTAATGATTTGTCAGAGTTATTTAACATTATTTTAGAGTAGCAAAATTAAAAACTTAGACTAATCTAACAAGAAAAATTTTATTAATAAATATTTAAAACTATTTTTGGATTGAAAAGGTTTACTATATATGATAAAAAAATTTATGAGCTATGTTCTTTTTTGGAAAAAAGACAAGAGTAACGAAACCGCAAATTTTAACCTAAAAGTAATGCATGGCATCAATAAAATTTCAATTTTAATGTTTCTGTTAGCTGTTATATTAATATTGTTTAAATATGTTTTTGCATAAACAATAGTTTAAAATTTGAATTTATTTATATGTACAAAAACAAACCCATTGTGCATTTAAATAAAACTCTTAAATATTTAACCTTTTTTGTTTTTGTTTAAAAATGCCACAGCCATTCTAATTTGATCGAAAGTAACCTCGGGAGGTAATTCTGCTTTTAATTCGCCAAACCTTTCTTTGCCATTTTTTAGTAATTCTTGCACTTGGTCTATGGTTTCTTGGCTTACAAAATCAAGCGCATCCAACTCACCCAAATCCACATAATGGGCTAAATGCCCTCCTATTGTTGAAACTGCCATTGCTCTAATAGTTGCAATTTCTTCTATGTTTTTTCCCTCTTTATATAGTTTAAAGCTTTCTTCTTTCGAGTTAATTTTTACAGTTTTCGATTGATTACTTTCAACAATGTCATTTGGCTTTTCAATACTTTTTATTGCAATATCAAACGAACCAAGTGTGGCTGTTTCAATATCGTTTATGCGTTTTATTATAAACGATTTTACTTTTTGTAAATTGGTAATAAACTGTTTTGTTTTTGCTTTTAATTTTAAATTGGTTTCAATACTTTGCAGTGGTTTGTAGGCATCGTCTAATAATTTTACAGAAAAATACATTTTAGCACTTTTTACCCGTTCGCTTATTAAATCATTGTCAATAGGATTTTGTTTTATAAGTTCTTCTATCCTTATTTTAAATTTATCGGCAACAATCCTGTGTTCGTTTAAATTTCTGATAATTGCACTTAAATGTTGCAAAGTTTCTTCTTTTTCAGGTATTTGTTTGGTAGCAGTATAGGCCTCAAATTGGGCATATTCTTGAACTACTTTTCTTAAGTCGAAAGTTTTGTAAAGTTGCGAAAGACTGTATTCAAATTTTGCAGCTTCCAAGCCATCCATTAATGCTTGTTCGTTCGATTTTTTTATTGAAAAATTTACAATTCTTTCATCGCTTAAAATACTGTTTTGATAAATTCTGCTAAGTAATGTTAAACCATCAAAAGTTCGGCACCTACTTAATGCAACATATACTTGCCCTGCAGCAAATGATGCACCAGCATCAATTGCCAATCTATCAAATGTAAGTCCTTGACTTTTATGAATGGTAATAGCCCAAGCCAACCTTATTGGGAACTGTTTAAAGCTTCCAATCTCCTCTTCTTCTATTACGTTTTCGTCTCTGTTTAAATTATATCTTATATTTTTCCAAACTTCTTTTTCAATTTTTAATTGATTTCCGCTTTCAAATTCAACTATAATTTCATCTTTAGCAATGCTTTTAATTTTAGCAAGTTTTCCATTAAAATATTTTTTCTCAATGTCGTTTTTTATAAACATAACTTGAGCACCTTCTTTCAGTTCTAGGGACTTTTCGGCTGGTAACGATTTTTCATTAAAATCGCCATTTATTTCTCCTTCAAAAACTATAGATTCTTGTTCTAATTCTGACAGTTTTTGTTGATTGATGCTGTCAGCAGTTCTGTTGTGAGTAGTTAATGTAATTAATCCATCTTGGTATCTTGCGGCATCTGGATCAAAACGTTCTTGCAATAATTCAAAATCATATTCATCCATATTATTATGGCGAATATTATTTAATAAATTTATGAATTTTTCTTCTTTTTGTCTATAAATTTTTGATAGTTCAATGTGGGCAGGATTAAGTTGCTGGTATGCCTCAGAACTAAAAAAGAATGGACTTTTGTAATACTTACTTAGTAACGACCATTCGTTATCGCTTGTAACCGGTGGCAACTGAAACATATCACCAATAAACAATAGCTGCACTCCTCCAAACGGAATTTGATTGCGTCTGTAATATTTTAATGTTTCATCAATACAATCAAGCATATCGGCACGCAACATACTTACTTCATCAATTATTAATAAATCTAATTCGTTTAATAGTTCAATTTTTTCTTTATTAAACTTTACATTTTTAAAATGAGTATATCTGTTTACACATTCTATTTGACCAAATCCATGGTTTGCATCTTTTACAAAAGGCAAAAAAGGCAACTGAAAAAATGAATGCATGGTTACTCCACCTGCATTAATTGCGGCAACTCCTGTTGGAGCCACAATAACCATTTTTTTAATACTTGTATTTTGAATATGCTTTAAAAAAGTAGTTTTACCTGTGCCTGCTTTACCAGTTAAAAATAAACTTATATTGGTATTTTTAACTAAATCGCTTGCTAAATTAAACGTAATATTATCGCTATCAGTCGAATTAATTTCACTCATTTATAGCTGTAATATTAAAAAAATAATTTAAGAATTTAAGAAATTTTATTGGTTCGATTCGAAAATCCAAGCATCAGGATTTTCATATTCATTTAAGGTATTTAATTCGGTTTCAGTAATACTTAAATCACTAAATTTATTGTACGTTACCAAATATTTCAATGCTTTTTTGTTTTTAGAAGTATTTAAAATTAACTCTGCATTATCAAACCCATCGTTTTTAATTTCATTTAAAAAACTTTTGGCTTTTTCTTCGTTATTATATGCTGCAGCAACTATGTAATACAGTTTACTAATTTGTTTTTCATTATCAATATCTATAGTATTTAAATCAATGTCTTTTTCGGTGCTTACTTCTTGCTCTAAATTTTTGGTAGTACTAAAATCAAAAATTATTTTATTGCTAAATGCTATTTCTTTTGGAGTAGCATTTTTATTATACATTTTTAATAGTTCATTTTTATCTACCTTATTTTTATCAATACTATTTGTTTCAAAAACCGTCTCTAAATCAATACCAATGTTTAACTCGTTATATTTTTTTCTAATTGGAGTAAGGTTTCCTTCTTGTAAAAATATAAACGCATTTAAGCCCAAAACAAGTATTAACAATGAACCAACCACAGTTATTAAAACACCATTTTTAGTTTTTCTTTGGGGTGTTAAAACTGCTAAGTTATTTTTCTGAGTAACTAATTTATTTACTTGTTCTTCTTTTTCTGATTTAAACGATTGGTTATGTTCTAATATTTCTGGCGTATCTATTTTTTGAATTATTTTGGTTGTTCTTATTTCAAAAACCGAATTTAACTTAACAGTTTCTAAACCAAATGAGTTTAGTAAATAATTAATATTTTTTTCTGGTTCAAAAACCAGTTTACCTGCAGTATTTAATGTAAAAGTTCCTAGTTCTTCTATTTTATAAAAAGATAAGCTAACTAATTTTTGGTTAAATAAAACAACCTCTTCTTCAATGATTTTAATAGCATCAATATAATCAATTTTTAAATGATCAGCAATTAAAGTAGCTAATAACCCATCATTTAAATTTAATTTTGAATTAAAAGTAATATGCTTATGTGGTGGTTTTATAGTTTGTGAAATAGGGTCAATGCTTGCACTTTGTTGGTGAGCCAAAAAACCTCCTAAACTAGGAACAACTACACAATTATGATTGTGTAATAAACTCTTAACCAATGACCAAATATTAATTTCAGAATACATTTTTTACTCTTTTTAAAATACTACTATGTCGCAATTTAACTATTTATAATCAAGCAATCAACAATTTGTTAAAAAAAAGTGTTAACTACCTTTACAATATTAAAAATTAGTACATTATACCTTACGAAAGTTTAAGTTTAGCAAACTTTAAAACAATTATTTTTTTGCCAAATTGTTCAAACTCAATTTCTGCTTTTTTACCTTCACCTACACCCTCTAAATTAATTACAATTCCAAAACCAAATCGTTGATGTTCAACTTTTTGTTTTATTTGAATGTTTTTTGTATCGTCACCAATAAAGTTTGGATCTATTGGAGGTAGTGCTTCGGTAGCAGGTTTAGTTGGAGAATTAAATCGATGACCAACCGAAGATGTATTTGATTTAGCAGTTGGAGATAATGATTTTCCAAAACGAGAGGGTGGTGCAGTTGTTTTAATTTCAGAATATATATCTTGATTTCCTTTGCTAAAAATAGCATCAAACTGTAAAAACTGTGGATCTAACTCACTTAAAAATCTACTAGGTTCTGCGTTATTTATACTCCCAAACTTAAACCTACTAGTTGCAAACGAGAGTGTTAGTTTTTTCATAGCTCGTGTAATTGCTACGTAAAATAATCTTCTTTCTTCCTCTAATTCTTGTCGGCTATTTAACGAAAGTTGGGATGGAAATAAGTTTTCTTCTAACCCAACTATAAATACATGTCTAAACTCCAATCCTTTTGATGCATGGATGGTCATCATTGTTACTTTATCGTTGTCAGCTGGGTCTTCATTATCGGCATTAGTTAGCAAAGCAATATCCGACATATATTCTTCTAATATTCCGTATTTCTGCACTCCATCTTCGTCTACGCTTTCATCTACACTAAATTCTTTTAGTCCATTTAATAGCTCTTCCATGTTTTCATAACGCGCTATTCCTTCTACCGTTTTATCTTCGTATAACGATTTTAGTAAACCTGTTTGTTTGGCTACATGCATAGCCACATCGTAAGCTGGACGCTTAAGCATAGTTTGAAAACTTCTAATCATTAACACAAAATCGCCTAGCACTTCGTGGCCTTTTATTCCAAACTCGCGCGCCCTTTCCAATGTTTCAAATAAACTTATGTTTTGCTCATCGGCCACAACAGTTATTTTATCTAAAGTAGTTTTACCAATCCCCCTTGTTGGGTAATTAATTACTCTTTTTAAAGCTTCTTCATCGTTGGTATTAAGCACCAATCTTAAATAAGCTAAAATATCTTTTATTTCCTTTCTTTGATAAAAACTTAAACCACCGTATATACGATAAGGAATATTCATTTTACGCAAAGCTTCTTCGAGCGAGCGGCTTTGTGCATTGGTTCTGTATAAAATGGCAAAATCTTTATTGGCTACATGGGCATTCATTTTTTCTTGAAAAATAGTACTTGCAACCATTTTTCCTTCTTCGTTATCGGTTAATGCCCTCAGAACTTTTATTTTTTCACCTAAATCGTTTGTAGTAAATACTTTTTTAGGAATTTGATCTTTATTTAATTTAATTAAACCTCCAGCTGCCTCTACAATGGTTTGCGAACTGCGGTAATTTTGTTCTAACTTAAATGTTTTTACATCGCTAAAATCGCGTTGAAAACCTAATATATTGGCAATAGTTGCTCCCCTAAATGCATATATACTTTGCGCATCATCGCCAACAACGGCAATGTTTTGATGAACTGCCGCTAGCTTTTTTATGATGGCATATTGCGCTTGGTTGGTATCCTGAAACTCATCAACCATGATGTATTTAAACTGGTGTTGGTATTTATGTAAAATATCAGCATGGTTTCTAAAAAGTTCAAATGTTTTTAATAGCAAATCGTCAAAATCCATAGCGCTTGCTTTGAAACAACGGTCTTGGTAGGTTTGAAATATTTTACCAAACAAAGGTCTTCCACTGCTTTCGTCAAACGAAGTATTTTCATCGTTGGCCATATATTCACGGGCATTTACTAGCGCATTTTTAGCAGCCGAAATTCTATTTAAAAGCCCTGCAGGTTTGTATAATTTTTCATCGAGGTTAAGTTCTTTAACTATCGATTTTAATAAACTTTTAGCATCATCGGTATCGTAAATAGTAAAGTTGCGAGGGAATCCAATTCGTTCGCTTTCTACTCGTAATATCCTTGCAAAAATACTATGGAACGTTCCCATCCAAAGGTTTCGGGCTTCGTTGCCAACCACTGAATGTATGCGCTCGCGCATTTCTTTGCTTGCTTTATTGGTAAATGTTAGCGATAAAATATTAAAAGCATCAACACCTTTTTTTAAAATATGTGCCACTCGGTATGTAAGCACCCTTGTTTTACCCGAACCCGCACCAGCCACTATCATTACCGGACCTTCAGTATTTTCTACTGCATCGCGCTGACTAGGGTTTAATAAACTTAAATAATCCACGGTTGCAAAATAAGGTTTAATAAAAGGGTGTTTTCAACATGTTATTAGCAATTGGTTAGTGGTTTTTGGCATTTTGCTGCTGGCAACTGGCTGCTGGCGAATAGCCAACTATCAATAAAACGATTAGAAATGAAGCCAATTATGGGCATTACTTTAACTTTATAAAATATTTTTTATTATTCTTCGTTTTGTATTTAATTTATTATAAAAATTTATTAACCAAAACCATGAGAATTACCAGCGCTTTATTTTTAATTTTAACCTTTGCTATTAGTTGTTCAGAAAATGCTCCTAAACAAAGGGAAGCAACTGAAAATGTATTTACTACTCAAAATCTACCAACGCAAGTTTTTGAAATAACTAATGAAAACGACACCTTTATTACTGGCAAAAACGGAACTAAAATTAACATTCCTAAAAATAGTTTTGTAGATAAAAAAGGTAATGCGATATCTGGTAAAATAATCTTTGAACTAAAAGAGGCTTTAACTTTAGTCGATATGATTATGGGCAATTTAACCACTTTAAGCAATGGTAAAATATTACAAACTGGTGGAATGATTTACACCAATGCAACTGCAAACGGAGAAAACATATTTATAGCTAACAATAAAGGGTTGCAAATATCGGTTCCCGCTGAAAATAAAAACGATAGTATGTTGATATTTGAAGGAGAAGTTAATCCTGAAAACCAAAGCATCAATTGGGTTAATCCAAAGGATATTATTGAAAAAAATAAACCAACTATAGTTTCAAAAACCATTAACCACCCTATTTTTGATGAGCATAAAAACATGGAAGTTCCATTATTAGAAGTTCCTAAAAAACCAATTGAATACAATGATAATACAGAAAGATTACTAAGTATCAATTTTGAAACAAACGATATGTTTCCTGAACTACAACAATATAGAAATATTAAGTTTAAAGTAAGCGAAAAAAGCGACTTTAATATAGAAGATGCAAAAAAGACTTGGTATGATGTAAAACTAGAAAAAACCAAGAAAGAAGGTATATACAAAGTAATATTTGAAGGAATAGATAAAGGAAAAGTAATTACAAGGAAATACTTGGTTTCTCCAGCATATCAAGGCAACGATTATAAAAAAGCCTTGACATTATATGAAGAAAAATTTGAACAATACAAAAATAAAAAGAGAGAGATGGCTGAAGAAAAAGAACGATTAATTAAAGAACAAGAAAAACTTGCCATTCAATTACAAAAGGATTTTGCAATACAACAAAAAAATAATATCAAAAATCTTGATAAAATTGCTTTTAACCCGCATACATATGATTTAAATTTAGGTTATACTTTTAATTTAAAACAATTGGGATGGTCAAATATTGATGTGCTTTATAGCGATAATAGAACACAAAGTATAAACTTAAAAGTTGAAATAGAAGATAAACCAAAAGAAGAACGCGTTTATATTACAATGGTTTTAAAAAATAAGTGTATTTCATTACCTGGATATGAAAAGAAAGATGGCACTTATGGTTTTTCGCATAATGATGCAGAACCAACCAATTTACCTGTTGGCGAAGA
>JBAXCN010000083.1:0-13072 GCA_037141455.1 Bacteroidota bacterium | reverse complement strand
CTAATGTGCTTCCAACCAGTTATCACCCACACCTACTTCGGCTTTTATTGGAACTATTAATTGCATGGCATTTTCCATTTCTGTTACTACCAATTTTTTCAATGCTTCCACCTCCTCTTTGTGAACATCAAATAACAATTCATCATGCACTTGAAGAATCATTCTCGATTTTAAAACACCGTTTTCGGGCAATAACATTTTAGCATGAATATGAATCATGGCTATTTTTATCATATCGGCTGCACCACCCTGAATAGGGGCATTAATGGCATTGCGTTCCGCAAATCCTCTTACCGTAAAATTAGCTGAGTTTATATCGCGCAAATACCTTCTTCGTCCTTTTAAAGTTTCTACATAACCATATTCTTTTGCAGTGTTAATGGTTTCGCTCATGTATGCTTTTATGCGCGGATATTGCTTCCAATATTCATCAATAATCTGCGCTGCTTCTTTACGCGGAATACCCAAGTTTTCTGCTAATCCAAAAGCTGATTGTCCGTAGATAATTCCAAAGTTTACCGCTTTTGCATTTCTACGTTGGGTGCTGGTTACTTCTTCAAGCGGAATTCCATAAACTTTTGCAGCAGTAGCCGCATGAATATCTAAATTGTTTTTAAACGCTTCAATCATGGCTTCCTCGTGCGCCATAGCGGCAATAATACGTAATTCTATTTGCGAATAATCGGCACTTAACAACAAATAATCTTCATTTCTTGGAATAAATGCTTTGCGAATTTCCTTTCCTTTATCGGTTCTAATTGGAATATTTTGCACATTAGGATTGGTGCTCGAAAGCCTACCAGTAGCAGCAACCGCTTGGTTGAATGAAGTGTGAACTCGACCAGTTTTAGCATTAATTAACTCAGGTAACGAATCAACATAAGTTGACTTCAATTTACTGAATTGACGCACATCTAAAATACATTGAATAATTTCGTGCTCGCTTAATTTTTGTAACACATCTTCTCCGGTTTGGTACTGACCAGTTTTGGTTTTTTTAGCTTTAGGGTCCAACTTTAAATGGTCAAAAAGTATTTCGCCTAATTGCTTTGGCGAGGCAATATTAAATGGCTTGCCAGCCAATTCAATAATGCGTTTTTCTAGTGCAGCAATATCTGTTTCCAACTCTTTGCTGTATTGAACCAAAAAATCTTTATTAATTTTTACCCCTTCGCGCTCCATATCACTAAGCACATTTATTAAAGGAATTTCTATTTCATTTAATAATTGCTTTGCTTCTTTGGCTTCTATTTCAGGAATTAGTTTTTGAGCTAATTGAAAGGTTATATCAGCATCTTCGGCTGCATATTCTTTTATTTTTTCAATTGCAACATCACGCATATTTAACTGCCCTTTTCCTTTTTTGCCAATTAAAGTAGTAATGGAAATAGGTTCATAATTTAAATAAATGCCACTTAAATAATCCATTCCATGACGCATGTCGGGCTCTATTAAATAATGCGCCAACATGGTATCAAACAATGGTCCTTTTAAAGTTATATCGTATTGTTTTAAAATGCCTAAATCATACTTTATATTTTGCCCAATTTTGCAAATAGTTTCGCTTTCAAATATTGGTTTGTAAAGGTTTAATATTGCTTTTGCATCCTCAAAACTTTCGCTAAATGGAATGTAATAAGCTTTGTTTACTTCATACGAAAACGATAATCCAACAATTTCAGCATCTAAAGTTTCCAACGAAGTAGTTTCTGTATCAAAACACACTTCCATTTGCTGCAAAAGTGTTTGCAATAAAGCTAATTGTTTTTCAGTTGTGTCAATTAACTCGTAAGTATGTTCCGTATTTTCAATATTGTTTTTTGGAACAGTACTTTCAGTTCCCTCCAAGTTAAGTTCTAAGTTGTTTGGAGGTGCGGCCAAAGCTACAGGTGCAGGATTAAATAAATCAAATCCTCCATTAGCTGGCCCTTGCTTGCCTTCGTCTGCATTTTGGTTATTTGATGTAAAGGTAGTTCCGCTTACTGTAATTTGTGTTCCAAACACTCGAGCAGCCATGGTTTTAAATTCCAATTTAGCAAATAATTCTTCGCAAGCTTCTTTATTTGGTGGATCGTGGGTAAATGAATTTTCATCAAATTCAATGGGAACATTTAAATCGATAGTTGCCAATCGTTTTGAAAGAAATGCTTGTTCTCTAAAATTAATTACATTTTCCTTTTGTTTGCCTTTTAACTCATCAGTATGTTCGTACAGGCCTTCCATGCTACCATATTTTTGAACTAACACTTTGGCAGTTTTTTCACCAATTCCTGGTATTCCCGGAATATTATCTACCGAATCGCCCCACATTCCCAAAATATCAATTACTTGTTTAACGTCTGTAATTTCCCAACGTTTTAATACTTCGGGCACTCCCAATATTTCAAAATCATTCCCCAATCGAGCAGGTTTATAAATAAAAATATTTTCACTTACTAGTTGCCCAAAATCTTTATCAGGAGTCATCATATATACTTTAAAACCTACTTGTTCTGCCTTTTTTGCCAATGTTCCAATTACATCATCTGCTTCGTAGCCTGGCATTATTAAAAGAGGAATGTTTAATGCTTCGGTAAGTTGGCGAATAAATGGTAAAGCAGTTGAAATACCTTCAGGCATTTCTTCGCGGTGTGCTTTATATGCTTCAAATTCTATATGCCTTGCAGTTGGTTCCGAGGTATCGAACGATACGCCAATATGTGTGGGTTTTTCTTTTTTTAAAACATCTAAAAGAGTATTGGCATAGCCAAAAATAGCAGAGGTATTAAAGCCATAACTGGTTATACGAGGGTTGTTGCTAAAGGCAAAATATGCACGATATACCAAGGCCATTCCATCGAGCAAAAAGAGTTTTTTTTCAGACATGGTGGCAAGATAGTAAAATACTTAAATACTCAAATTTTGAATGTTGGATTTTGAATTATAAAGTATGAATGAGTAAAAAATCTTACACTTTTAACAAAAAAGCTACAATATTTTATAACTAATGAATCAATTGAAAATGCAATAAACGATTATTTATACAAAAAATAATTTACTAAAATTGAAAGAAAAATGTGTTAAAATTACTCAAAAATAAAAAATAAAATCCCCGAAATTTGTCAGTTGAACTGACAATTTTCGGGGATTTTATTTTACAATATTGGGTAGCTTATTTGCTAAAAAGCTTGTTAATCCAACTACTTCCACTTGTTTATTTATAAAATACGAATCTTCCTTTGATGGAGTAATAATAAAATTATATTTTGTATTTAAGTCTTTTATGCTTTCAGTTAAACCTTTAGAAACTGTTGGTGAAGTAGAGTATTTAATTTCTATACTTGCAATGGGATTAATACCTTTCACTAATACTAAATCTACTTCGCTTCCATCGTGTGTTCTATAATAATAAGCTTGTATGGTTCGTGGTAGTAATTGTATTATTTGTTCAATAACATAACCTTCCCACGAATTACTAACTGCCATGTGGTTGTACAAAGCTTTTGTTTGATGAATATCTAATAAGTAATGCAATAAGCCACTATCTCTAATGTAAACTTTTGGACTTTTTACCAAACGCTTTTTTATATTGATATGAAATGGCATGAGTTTCCTAATCATATATGCGCCTTCCAAATGATCAAGATAGCGGTTAGTAGTAGTTTGGCTTATATCAAGTCCTTTGGCAAACGAATTAGCGTTCCAAATTCCTGCATGGTGATGGGCAAGCATTCGCCATAACCTAAACATTACTTGAGGAGAAAAATTAGTACCAAATAACGAGTTTAAATCTCTTTCCACAAAAGTTCTTGCAAAACCATCCATCCATAAAAAGTATGCTTCATCGTTTTTAGCGGAATAAGCATCAGGAAAGCCACCTCTAAACCAATGCTTTGTTTGGGTAGTTGTTTTAGCTGGCAATTCCATTAAATTAAAAGGGTGCGCTTCTATGTAATAAATTCTCCCTGCTAATGATTCTGATGCTCCTTTCACCATTTCAGGACTTGCCGAACCTAATAATAAAAATCTACCTGCTTTTCTTTTTTTATCGATAACCGAGCGCAATACTGGAAATAATTCTGGTAAACGTTGGACTTCATCAATTATAAAATTTTCATTTTCATTTTGATTTAAAAAAAATTCTATGTCACTGAACTTCCTCAAATCAGCAGGGCTTTCTAAATCAAAGTAATCAGCACTTTTTTTTAGTTCTTTCTGAATAGTAAGTGCAATGGTAGTTTTACCACATTGCCTAGGTCCAACAAGGCCAACAGCAGGAAATTGTTTAAGTAATTTCTCTATTTGTTTTTTAGCAATTCTATTAATTTTCATGCTACAAGTATAAAAAATAATTCCCGAAAATTGTCAGTTGAACTGACAATTTTCGGGAATTATTGTTTATTAAAATATGTACTAAGCAAAACTATTTATATAAAAATATAACTTTTATCCAATGGAATTAATTAATTAAAACTCATTTAATATGGTAATTTTTTTAGTTATAATTTGGTTGTTTATATTTAACTGTATTATGTAAATTCCGTTAACAAAAGCGGTTGTATTTATAATAATATTTTGAGTGTTTTTTTCAATTTTATTATAATAAATTTCTTTCTGTGAATTATCAAAAATAGTTACTGAATTTATGTTGCAATTGCAGCTTAAGTTTAGCAAATGGGTAGAAGGATTTGGGTAAATTTCAATGTTAAAATCTATCTTTCCATTTTTTTTTGATTGGAGGTTATTATTTTGAAATAACCAATCGTAACAAGCACCAAACTCTGCTTTCCAAAACGCTTCCGAATGAGTTCCTTCGGGTTTAACCACATTTTTAACATCTACATTATTTATAAACCCCTTTGAAATTAAAACTGCATTTAAACTGTCTTGCCATTTTACCATTGTAGTACTCTCATTTTTTCCACACACAAAATAATATTTTTGATTTGTTGTTTTGTTATTATTAATGGCATCAACAAAAATTGAATTACTAAACCACAACGCTGGAGAAAAAATACCTGCTTTACCAAATACATTGGGATATTTAAGCATTGCATAACTTGATATCAAACCACCCATACTACTTCCTACAATTGCAGTATTTAAATAATCTTTTTTGGTTCTATAAGCAGAGTCGATAAATGGTTTTAAAGTAGATACAATAAAGTCTAAATATTCATCTCCTTTTCCACCTCCATATTGTAAATTAATGTAAGGCGAATATTCATCAATTCTACTGCCACCTCCATTTTCAATTGCTACAGCTATGCATCCATAATCCCCATTTTTTTGTTTATTACTTAGCGTTTCGTCTATTCCCCATTCGCCTGCAAATGAGGTAGCATTGTCAAAGCAATTTTGCCCATCGTGTAAATAAATAACTGGATATTTTTTAGTTGTATTACTATCATAATCATTAGGTAGATAAATCCAAATTTTTCTTGTTTTATTCAATTGAGGTATAAAAAAACTATTGCTTACAATTTTAACATTTGGCAATGCAGTTGAATTACTTCCTCCACCTTGCTTTTTATCTTCCCACCCGGCAATTGTTAAATTTAAAACACCATTTACTGAATAAGTAAACTTTCTGTTTCCTATTACATTTCCATTTGCATCACCTTCAACTGTTGCCCAACTGCCTCTGGTAAATTTGTATTCGGCATTACCTGAACCAGCGGGCAAAACAATACTATAAGTTGTTCCATTTTTTATTAACTTGTTATTAGCATCAGCAGGATTCCAATTGTTAAAACTTCCAGCTATAAATATATCATCGGTAACAGGTGTAGTGTTTGGAACTGAGTTTACATTTATTGTTACTTGTGCAACTAAATTAAAACTAATAATAAAAGTTATAAATAAAAAAATATGTTTTTTCATATAATACAAATAAAGGAAATAACGAACAATTAGCAATAAAAAAGGCCAACGTTTTTTTAATTCGTTGACCTTTTTTTATATGTTGTAATACACTTATTTAAAAACCAATTAAGCTTTGGTTAGTCGATGTATTCGCCTCTTTTAAGGTTGTATTTTTCTATTTTATTGTATAAATGACTTCTTTGAATATCAATTTCTAATGCAGTTTTGGCAACATTCCAACCATTTTTCTTCAGTTTTTCTTCTATAAAAATTCGCTCTACATATTCTTTAAAATCTTGTAAAGTACTAAACCTTTCATAAATATTTTTCTCTTCCTCACGGGCACTTAAAGGGCTTGCATATTTTTTTACATCTTCAATAGTTATGCGTTGTTGGCCTAATATTACCAAACGTTCTACCACATTTCTTAACTCACGAATATTTCCATAATAATCCAATTTTTTTAATTCATCTAAAGCTTGAGGTAAAAACATTTTTTTAGGAAAACCATTGTCTTCACAAACTTCTTTTATAAATTTTTCGGCTAAATTAGGAATGTCTTCTTTTCTATCGTTTAAGGAAGGAACATGAATTAAAATAACACTCAATCGGTGGTATAAATCCATTCTAAAGTTACCACGTTCTATTTCTTGCAACAAGTTTTTATTGGTAGCTGCAACTACACGAACATCTACATCAATGTCTTTGTCGCCACCCACCCTTGTAATTTTTCCTTCTTGCAAAGCGCGCAATACTTTTGCTTGCGCAGCTAAGCTCATGTCGCCTATTTCATCTAAAAATAAAGTTCCACCATTGGCTTGTTCAAATTTACCAATGCGTTGCTTAATAGCAGAAGTAAAAGCTCCTTTTTCATGTCCAAATAATTCTGATTCAATTAAATCGGTTGGTATAGCAGCACAGTTTACTTCCACCAACATGTTTTTTGCGCGGTTACTTTTTTCATGAATCCATCTTGCCACTAGTTCTTTTCCTGTTCCATTTTCACCCGTAATTAAAACTCGCGCATCGGTTGGAGCCACTTTATCTATGGTGCTCATTATATTTTGAATAGCGGGGCTATCGCCAATAATTTCGCGTGTTTTAGTAACTTTTCTGCGTAAAACTTTTGTTTCAACTGTTAACGATTTTTTATCAATTGCATTGCGAAGTGTAATTAATAATCTGTTTAAATCAGGTGGTTTTGAAATAAAATCGTACGCTCCTTTTTTTGTTGCTTCTACTGCGGTTTCAATAGTTCCATTCCCCGATATCATAATAAATGGAATATCATCATCAATTTCTTGTGCTCTAGTAAGCACTTCTATGCCATCCATTTTCGGCATTTTAATATCGCAAAGTACTGCAGCATATTCGCCTACTTCTAGTTTTTCCAACCCCTCTTCGCCATTACTTGCCTCGTCTACTTGGTAACTTTCGTATTCCAATATTTCGCGGAGGGTATTGCGAATGGCTTTTTCGTCATCAATAATTAAAATTTTACTCATTTTGAAGTCAATTAATTAATTGCAATGTGAGTATTTTATTAGACACTTAAAAGCATGTTGATAGTTGGTTGATTTTTTGCTTCATTTTGTTAAATTTTATTTAAAAATTGATGTGTACAGCCATTTAAAATTTATAATAATATTACTTTGTATTTGTAAAAATGCGTTTATTTTTGGTGTCAGCAAAAAAGTTACATGCGTTTAATTAAATTTTTAATTTTATTTTTATTACTTGGGTTGAATAAAAACTTATTTAGTCAAGGAATTAATACAACTTTTGGACAAAATAGGGTTCAATATGGTCCATTCGATTGGAACTATTTACGAATAGAAAATTTTGATGCTTATTACTACAGTGGAGGTAGGGAACTTGCTACTTTTTGTTTAAAATATATAAATGAAAAACTTCCCGCTTTAGAAGATAAATTAGAACATCCGCTTAGTGGAAGAATTGAAATTATTTGTTTTAATACCTTATCCGATTTTAAACAAAGTAATTTTGGTGTGGAAGATTTGGCGCAAAACACTGGTGGTTACACACAAGTAAATAGTAATAAAATATATGTTTATTTTAATGGCGACCATGCAGACTTAGCAAGACAAATAAAAGAAGGAATTGCTATGGTTTTACTAAACGAAATACTGTACGGTGGAAGTTTGCAAGAACGTATTCAAAATGCTGCATTATTAAACTTACCCGAATGGTTCTTGCGTGGTTTAACTGCTTATTTTAGCAAAGATTGGGATGCTGATATGGACAATAGAATGAAAGATGGCATTTTATCAAATAAGTTTAAAAAATTTAATAGACTAAATCAAAAAGATGCTGTTTTTGCAGGGCACAGTATTTGGAAATATATAATTGATAACAGCGAAAAACCAGACGAGGTTTTAAAACAAGTAATATATGCAGTTAGAGTTACCCGCAACTACGAAAGTGCGTTGAGTTATGTATGCAACGATAAAACTTTTAAACAAATACAAAAAGATTGGTTTGAGTATTACAAAAAAATGTATGAAAAAGAAGATGCAGGTAGAAACTTGCCTTTGGTTGATATTAAAATAAAACGCAGAATAGCTCAATATATTCAACCTCAAATGAAGGTTTCGAGCAAAGGAAATTTTTTAAGTTTTACTACTAATAAAAATGGAAAATATAAAGTTTGGTTATTAAATACTCAAACTAAAAAGGCAAAAAAGATTTTAAAAGGAGGGTTAAAATATTATCAGTTAGAATACGATTATAGTTTCCCAACTATTGCTTGGCAACAAGGGGGCGATAAAATAGCAATGGTTTATGAAAAAAGAGGTAAACTACTTTTAAAAACACTTGATTTAATTACCAAAAAGAAAGAAGTTGTTGAGTTTTTAAAGTTTGATAAAATTACTGGTTTTGATTACAGTAATAATGGACGAACATTAGTTGTAAGCGCTATTAGAAAAGGCCAATCAGATATTTTTACTTATGATATTCCAAGTAGAAAAGAACGACAACTTACAAACGATATTTACGATGATGCTTTTCCAAGATTTACCGATGGTTCAAGTAGAATTATATTTAGTTCGAACCGATTAACAGACTCTTTAGGAATAGGCATTTTACCTACTTTACAACAAGGAAATAATTACGATGTTTTTATTTACGATATTGATGAAACACCAACTACCCGAATGCTAAAAAGGGTTACAAAAACTGCCTATATTAACGAAACAAATCCCATCGAATACAAACGCAATTATTATGGTTATTTAAGCGATTACAATGGAACTAAAAATAGGTATATAGCTAAGCTTGACCAAGAATATGATTTTACAGGAATTTATATAAAGTATTTTGACTATACCGAAAAAACTACTGATACTCTAGTGTTTACTACTAAACCCACTTGGAGTGGAAGTAATTTTAACTTTAGAGGTAAAATAATTACACTTGACAGTACCGTTGAAAAAATAGATACCATAGTGTACGAAAAAGATTTGGTTTACACTTACCCAAATACCAATTTTCAACGTGGAATTTTAGCCCACGATGTGTCAATACAATCCAAAACTGTATACGATTTAATTTTATTTGAAAATAAGTATTTTATTAAAGTAAGTCCGCAAGAAAAAAATATTGAAGAAGCAAGTGAAACAATTGAAACTTTTCCTAATATGTTTAGGTTAAAAAGCGGAGTTACCAATAAACAGTTTGAAAAAGGATTGAAAATATTTAGAAACTTTGGATATGAAATTGATAATTTTGATACTACCTTAAACACTAAAATTGCAAATACTACTGAAGAAAATGAAATAAAAATAAAGCAAGACACCTCGTTGTTTTATTTTATGAGTGAATTTACTCCCGAAAATTTTAAACGCCCCGAATACATTATTGTTCCAAAAATTAATGTAAACGAAAACATTAAAAAAGGTTTGAAAATTGGAACTCCAAAGTTTTACGATATTACTTTTTTTGCCGACCAAGTAGTGACCCAAATTGATAATTCAATTATTAATACTTATTACCAACCCATTGGTGGCGCTGCTGCGCAAATGTTTAACCCTGGTTTAACAGGAATGTTTAAACTTGGAATGATTGACTTAATGGAAGACTACAGATTTACTGGAGGAATTAGGGTTAATTTTACTGGAACTGGATTTGATTATTTTGCATCGTTTGAAACTTTGAAAAAAAGGTTGGATCAAAAGTTGGTTTTTTATAGACAAAGCAGAACAGGCGGTGAACCAGAAAATGGAACTGCTGTTAAAAGTTTAAGCCACGAGTTGCGATACATTATTAAATATCCAATATCGCAAACCAGTAGTTTTAGGCTAAATATTTTTGGGAGAACAGATAGAGACATTATAAGAGGTGCAAGCAATGCAACATTAGAAATTCCTGATAGATACACGAACTGGGTTGGAGCAAAACTGGAATATGTATTCGACAATACCATTCCTAAAGGTTTAAATTTATGGAACGGCACTAGACTTAAGTTTTTTTACGAACGTTATGCCAATATTGATGACTGGAACTCGCAGTTAAATGCATTGGGATTTGATGCCAGGCATTATGAAAAAATACACCGACAAATTATTTGGTGTACTAGGCTTACTGCCAACACCTCGTTTGGACCAGCTAAAGTAGTGTACTATTTAGGTGGCGTTGAAAACTGGATTGCACCAAGGTTTAACAACGAATCGAGCACTTCAACTACCGAAAATTATATTTTTCAGGCATTGGCAGCAAACATGCGTGGCTTCGAACAAAACATAAGGAACGGAAATAGCTTTGCTTTATTAAATACCGAAGTGCGAATTCCAATTTTTCAATATGCATTTAACAGGCCGTTGAGAAGTGAGTTTTTAAATAACTTTCAAATTGTTCCTTTTATGGATTTGGGTTCAGCTTGGATAGGTAACAACCCTTATGGCGATGAAAACACTTTTAACCAAAAAACCATAAATATTACTCCAGTTTTAGCCCGTGTTACCAATGTGCGCGATCCATTGGTGGGTGGTATTGGTGGCGGTTTGCGTTCTGTATTATTGGGTTATTTTTTAAGGTTCGATATGGCTTATGGCATACAAGATGCGGAAATTGCAAGCAAACCTATTTACTATTTTGCTTTGGGGTTAGATTTTTAACGAAGTATGTTAAAATCAAATAACCAAGTCATGCTGCAAGCATCTCCTTGGCTTTAACTAATTAGCCATTGCAGGCGTCCTCGCCTGCAATTATTGCCTATGGTAGGTGTTTTTACCGACCATTTTCGTAAACCTTGCCAATGGTAGGTGTTTTCACCAACCATTTTCGTAAACCTTATTAAAATCAAATATTCAAAAAAACGGTGTCATGCTGCAAGCATCTACTTGGCTTTAACTAATTATTTACCATTAACTATTACTATCTTTAGAGTTAGCGAAGCGCTCTAAGGATTTATAATGAAATGTAGTGTCTCTGACACGGGTTAATTTGGACAAATTGCAAACTCATTTTTCATTTATTAATTCGTAGTCCGATAGCTATCGGACATCAACGCCACTGCCTTGCTCACAAGACTAAGAAAAGCGGTCGTTTTTTTCTGAACAGTTTACTAGCGGTTGGTGAAAACACTAAGCGCAGGCAAAAGGCTTAATTATTCTCAAGTTTTTCTCAAATGTGTCGTTGAATCTATCAATGTGCTTTCCTCTCCCAATTCTTTTTCAAATTCTTCTCGGAGCCATTTACAAAAACTGGATGAAAATTTATATCGGCCTTTTTTTGAAATTTGAGTTGAAATTCTTGCTGCTTCAACCATCATTACATTAGTTGGCTGAATATAATGTGAAGGAACGCAGTTTGTTCGCCCATCAAAATTAATAGGAAAACCACCATTCAAAAATGTTACTTCTCTGTCAACTAATTGGAATTGTAGATCGCTGTGAATATTTTTTTTACGAAGTCCTTTTGTTTTTAAAATAATGTCATCACTCTCATTGCTAATCGCCAATTCTATGAAGTCTTCTCTTGAAAGTTCAACCGAACCCGATGAAGCACTGGCAAGAATTGCCCCATCATTTAGATATACATAATCGCCAATTCCAAAAGAACAGGTGCCAGAACAGCCAACTACAAGGTCAAATTGTATGTCTTTCTCCCTATTCCATTTTATATAATGATTTTCTACTGCCTTTTTAAGATTGCTTGCCTTTTTATCATATACATAAATTTGAGAATATCCAATTTCTCTCATGGATTCTGCAACACTTTTTCCAATTGCACCATAACCCAAAATAAGACATTTTTTGTCTTTATTAACAAAACCCACACCTAACTTTCTTATTAAAGATTTACAAATAGAATGGCCTATAAAAGGGGGTTCTAATGTTGTTTTGGGTTTTGATTGAGCAACATTCACCAAAGTTAAATCTTGGGTAAAATGTTTTAAACTGGCATTGTTTTCTATTTTAATTATTCCTCTCGTTGTTTGTTCAACGATTGTTACCATAGGTAATTTTTGCTTAAATGTAACCATAGCTTCAATAAAATATGCACCATCATCCAGCACAATTAAATGTTTGGGTGGATTTTTCAAAAGTAAACTAAGTATTTCTTGAGCTCTTTTTCTCTGATAATTAGCATAAGGTTGAAGAATATTATAGTCACTAGTGAAAAAATTCTCAGCAGGAATTCCAGAATTTTGTATAAGATATTCACGAACTTTCTTAGATGAGGTATATGGAATATCTAACCAAAATATTTTTGTGGGGTCAAGCCCTAACTCGATCAAAGCTAATGTTTGCGGAACCTGATTTCCAAGTTGATGCTGAATCATTAATATTGTAAAATCTTTAAAAGGTTTTTTACCTTTATATTTATTTAAATAAGTATTCAAAATAGGCATGCTACTTGGAATTGTTTGATCTTCATTCCATCTTTTAAATTTCATATATTTTTTCTGTTTTAGGTTATTCTAAGAATTTAAAAATGATATTTTTAGTAAAAGTAGTTAAAATTCAATGTTTATTTTTTGAAAATAAATCCGGTCAGTTATCTGAACTTACTGCTAACGTCAGCCTGTGAAAAAATATTCACAAACTTTATTCAAACATGCACATAAAAGAATAAAAAACAAAATAAAAACGTTTTTGTTGCAGGCGTTCTCGCCTGCAACGGCTGAATTGAAATTATATCAATCCCTTTGTATAAATTCAGCAAGTTGTTTCTTTATTTTTTGTAACCTTGATACAGATATTTT
>JBAXCN010000082.1:0-13253 GCA_037141455.1 Bacteroidota bacterium | reverse complement strand
GAAAGTTTAAATTATAAATGCAAAGAAATTGGAGTTAATGAAATTTTAGTTAAACCTTTTAATAAAGTTCAACTTATTGAAAGTATGTTTAAAATTCAAATCGAAGAAATTGATAATAAAACAGACTATAATTTTGAGAAAAATATAGAAAGCGAAGTAGAAAATATAAATGTTTTAATAGTTGAAGATAACGAAACTAATGTTATGCTTTTAAACAACATTTTAAAGTCTTTTATTTCAAATATAAATATTCAAATAGCTACTAACGGACTTGAAGCAATATCTGTTTTTATAAAAAATAAACCTGATTTAATTTTTATGGATATTCAAATGCCTGAAATGAATGGTTACAGAGCTGCAAATGAAATTAGAAAGTTTGAAACGGATGGAAAAGTGCCAATAATTGCATTAACTGCAGGATCAATTGAAGGGGAAAAAGAAAGGTGTTTAAATGCAGGAATGGACGATTTTATAAGTAAGCCAATAATAAGTAAAACCATAGAAAATTGTATAAATAAATGGTTTGATAGCGAAGACAAAATATATATTAAGAAAATGAATTTTGCTGAAATAATTAAAAATAAACATTTTGATTTAGAAAAGCTCTTGGATAGAATTGAAAATGATGTTGAACTTGTGAATCAATTAATGGAAATGACATCAAAATATTTAATTGATTTTATCCCTAAATTAAATGAATTAATTATAAATAAAGACGTAAATGGTGTTAAGTCGCATATTCATAAATTAAAGGGAACAGCCTTATCGGTTTGCTTTAATCAATTGGCTAATTTGAGTATTGAAATTGAAAAACTGAATGATTTTAATAATTACAAATACTTAAACTTAAAATCATTAATAAAGGTAGAAATAGACTATTTGATTTCAATGATTGAAAACAAAGATTACTTGAAAAGTAATTAGTTATTAACTAATAATCTTTTGTTAAAAAACTCATTTCCAATTTGAATTTTCACGAATTTAATACCGTTTTCAACTGCCGATAAATCGAATTGTTGGCTTACTTCACCTTTCATTTGTTTATTCAATAACTCGCTCACTTTTTTGCCAGACAAATCGTACAAATTAACTTGTACTAAAGTACTTTTATTTAAATTAAAGTTTATAGTCAATTTGTTTTTTACTGGATTTGGAAACATATTGAAATCAATACTTTTTTCTATATTATTGGTATAAGTAGTTCCATTTTCTTTAACCCTTAAAGTTGAAAGTTGGGTAACATCTCCTCCTTTATGCCCATCTTGGTTGGAGTTAAACGCACCATAAAAAACAACATCTCCTGTGCCACTAACTGGCGCAGTCCAATTAAATGTCCATGATTTAGAATCTTGTGAGAAAACACCAGGTGCCCTGTAAGTTACATATTTATTGTTGCCTATTAATTTAGTTTGTGTAGTATCAATTACTTCCAAAGTTCCTAACAAATTTCCATTTTTAGCTTGAGGTGAAACTAAGAAACCAAACCTATTGTGGCCACTGGTTGTATTAGTTGCTGTTATTAAATAAGTATTTCCTGGAACATATCCAGTAGAAGGAATGGTTGAAGTTATCCAACCAGAAACATTGGTAGCTGATCCACCATGGCAAGCAGTACAATTTTTTAATGTATCGCCTGGAGAGCCAGTATAACCTGGTTCTGTTCCATCTCTTTTACCTAAGCCAGTAACACCGAACGATTGTAAAATAATTAATGAGGCAAAAGCCATTAATAAAAAGAAAATAAATTTTTTCATGCTTTTTAATTATAAAATTGTTAAACAAAACTAAAGAATAATTTGAATAAATGATGAATTGTTTAAAATTTTGTGTTTTTTTAACATTTCATTACCTTTTCTTAACTTTTTTAATTGTCGATTTATCAAACTTTTCGGCATCTTTCATTAGCGCTTTCCAGTTTTTGTTGCCATCATCGCTGTAGTCTAAAGTTTCTATATAAGTTTCTTTGTCTATATCGAGTTTATTAATTTCGTATCCTAAAAAATCTTCAATGTCTTTAAGTAAAGCTTTTTCTTCGGTGCTACAAAATGAAACCGCTTTTCCAGATTTAACTCCCCTACCCGTTCTTCCAACTCGGTGAATATAATTTTCGGGTAAATCGGGTAAATCGTAATTAATTACATAATCAACATTGTCAATATCAATTCCTCGCGCACTTAAATCGGTAGCAATAAGTATATTTACTTTGCCACTTTTAAAATCGTTCATTACAGCTAATCTATCTTCTTGGTCTTTATCCCCATGCATGGTTAAAGTATTAATTTGTACCCGTTGCATAGCTGTATACACCCTTTCAGCCCGAACTTTGGTGCGTACAAAAACCAAAAATTTACTTTCAGGAGCTTCTTTAATTAATCGTTCTAAAAAAAAACGTTTATCGTCCATTTCCACAAACGATAGCGAATGACTTACGTTTTTTGATACTGGATTTTTTGGCGAAATTTGAATACGAATAGGATTTGCACCTACTACTGAGTAAGCCAGGGTTTTTATTTGCCTATTAATAGTAGCTGAAAAAAACAAGGTTTGATGCACTTTAGGAATACGTTTCCTTATGTCTTCAATGTCTCTAATAAAACCTTTATCTAGCATTTTATCTGCTTCATCTAAAACCATTATTTCAACTCTACTCAAATCAACATATCCTTGGCTTTGCAAATCAAACATACGGCCAGGTGTGGCAATTACTATATCAGCACCTACTGTTAAATCAAATATTTGATCATCCTGCCCTACTCCACCCATAAGGCAAACTATTTTAACATTTGTGTACTTGGCTATGGCTTTAAATACTTCGGTAATTTGTATGGCCAGCTCGCGGGTAGGTAATAAAACCAAGCATTTTACAAAACTTCCTTTTTTTTTATTTTGAATTAATTTATGAATAATGGGTATGGCAAATGCGGCTGTTTTACCTGTTCCTGTTTGGGCAATTCCTAACACATCCTCTCCTTTTAAAATAGGGCCAATTGCCTTAAACTGAATATCGGTAGGGCGCCTAAAGCCCATTTCGGCTATGCTTTGTTTAATTTCATCGGCTATATTGTATTCTTCAAACTTCATGGTATGAATTTTTTTTCAAATAATTTTCAAAAGTAACTTAACTTTATATAAAATCGGGAATTTTGTTGGAAGGTTATTCTTGCGGCTGACTGCTGGCTGCTGGACGATAGCTAATGGACCATAGACAATAGAAAAAAATACGAACAATCATCATGCTGGAAGCATCTTGATGGCTATAAATTATTATTTGCCATTAGCTAACTTATTTGCCAAAATAAGGAGATGCGTTGCATGACGAATGCTTGAGTGATTGCTTAGTGCAGAGGTAAGACAGGCAGTTCCTCGCAATGAAGTTTGTTATTAGAATTTATCAAAACAGTGCCAAAGCAATGTTTTAAGAAAATAACTTTTATAAATGTTTGAATTTTGGCAATAAAATAATTAAATAAAAAAGTTAATTCGCACTTTGAAATATTGGTATGCTTTTGGTTGTGTTTTTAATCCTTACCTGTGTTTTATAAAAATATAAAAATGGCTCGTTTTTTAAAAATTATACTATTTACTCAAATTGTTTTAACATGTAAAATTGTTACTGCTCAAATTGACACTTCGGTTTTTAATAGGAAATACAGAACATTTACCATTACCGAAAATAATATTAACAGACACGAAAACTGGAAAGTTTTGGATACTTCAATTGCTAAAAACGAACAGTTTCACCCTATGTACGCTAAGTTTGGGTTGTTTCAAGATTTAGGAAACATTGGTTCGGCAAGTCAATCGCTGATATTTAATACTAACAGAAACTTTGGCTTTAATTTTACCCAAAATCCTTGGAATATATATTTTTTTAAGCCTGAAGAAAGAACTTATTATAATTCAAAATCACCTATTACAGACTTAACTTATGTGCAAGGTGGAGTTGATTTGATTTATTTAAAAACAAAAATTGGAATTAATATTACTCCTCGTTGGTCGTTTGGAGTTGATTTTTTTAGACTTACTTCAAAAGGTAATTTTCTTAGTCAAAAAAATGGAAGTTATCATACGCAGGCATTTACTTACTATCAATCGAAAAACGAAAAATATGCATTTGTTGGTAATCTGACTTGGAATTTAGGATACAATGAAGAAAGTGGAGGATTGGTGAGCGACTCTTCTTTTGAGGCCATAACAGGAAGCAATAAAACTGGTAATGTGAATTTAAATAAGTCGGAAAATGGATACAGAAACCGAAGTTTGTATTTAAAACAATATTTTTATTATGGTAAATCTTTTACAAAAATTCAAAACGAGGATACTCTTAACAAATTTATTAGTTATGGTCATTTTAGCCATACTTTAAAATTGGAAGAGGAGATTTATTATTTAAGAGTTAATGGCGATTCGAACTTAACTATTTTTCCAAATGGGTTAATAAAAACTTTTAGCGATTCTATAACCTCTCAAACTTTTAGTAATAAATTTGCATATACCCTTTATAATACCGATAGAGTTAATGAGCTGCAATATATTGAACTTGCAGCCACACATCAGTTTTTAAATACCGATATACAAACCAATACAAAATATTATAACAACGTGTTTTTTGAAGGGAAAATAGAACGAATTTCTTTTAAAAATTTTGGTATTTCACTTAAAGGTTATGCAGCATATTCGCCAATTGGTTATACCCAAAACGATTTAAAACTAAGTGGAGATATTGGGTACAAAACACCTTGGTTTTTAATAAATGGTGGCGTTTTTAATAATTTATATTCCCCTGATTTTACCTTTATAAATTTTAATAGCACTCAATTTAATTGGGATAATAATAGTTTTAATAAAATAAATGTAAGTAATGTTAACGGGGTTATTGAAACCAGGTTATTTAAAAACAATTTCAAATTAAGTTTTAATCAAAACTTATTGATAAATTGGGTATATTTTGGAACAGATGCCAAGCCCGTTCAAAGCGATAAAGTTGCTTTAATACAAACTTTTGAACTTGAAAAAACTTTTAAACTATGGAAATTTAATTTCGAAAATAAAATATTATTTCAAAAATCGAGCGCTGATTTTATAAGAATTCCCGAGTTTGGTGCTGTTTTACGTTACTATTTTCAACAATTAATATTTAATAAAGCACTTAATTTACAATTAGGATTTAATATATTTTACAACACTGCTTTCTATGCCCAAGCTTATAACCCAGCTACCAGGGGATTTTATTTACAAAACAATAAACAAATTGGCAATTATCCTTTAATAAATGTTTTTGTTTGTGGTGAACTAAGGCATGCTATCCTTTTTGCATCTTACGAACACTTGAACCAAGATTGGTTTAAAAGTAGTGGTTTTTATAACACACCCAACCATCCATTGGCATTAACAACGTTAAGAATTGGTATAAGATGGAGAATGTACAATTAGGTTGATTGGTTTAGAAGTTGATTGGTTTAGAAGTTGATTGGTTTAGAGGCTGATTGATGAGTTTTTAGAAATGAGCTATAGATTTTAAAGTAAAACTTTTTCTAAAAACAACTTGATCAAGCGATAGCTTGGCTTTAATAAAACAGTTTTACTTTCTTAGATAATTTCAAGTTCATTTTAAAAATTATGGAGTAAATTATTAATAAAAGAATAATGTATAGAGTGACCAAGCTTATTTTAAACAAAATTAAATAATTATTGCCAATTGCCAGCCGCCAGAAGCCAGTTGCACTTCCAATAAAATATCCACAATTAGCAGTTTAATTTTATAATGTCAAAAAAATAAAATTAATTGCAGACATGGAAAATTTTGTGGTTTCGGCCCGTAAATATCGTCCGGCAAGTTTTGATACTGTAATTGGCCAAAGCCATGTAGTACAAACATTAAAAAATGCCATTAAAAACAAACACTTAGCACATGCTTTTTTGTTTTGCGGACCTCGTGGTGTAGGTAAAACTACGTCTGCTAGGCTACTTGCAAAAACCATTAACTGTACCAACCTAACTCCTGAATTAGAAGCATGTAACAACTGCGAAAGTTGCAATGCTTTTAACAATAATGGCTCGTTTAATATTTACGAACTTGATGCTGCAAGTAATAATTCGGTAGAAGACATTAGGGCATTAGTTGACCAAGTTCGGTATGCACCACAAGGAGCAACTTATAAAATTTATATTATAGATGAGGTTCACATGCTTAGCTCTCAGGCTTTTAACGCGTTTTTAAAAACCCTTGAAGAACCACCTCCTTATGCTAAATTTATATTAGCAACTACCGAAAAACATAAAATTTTACCTACTATTATTTCTCGTTGTCAGGTTTTCGATTTTCATAGAATAAAAATTGAAGATGCTGTAAAACAACTTAAAGAAATTTGTGAAAAAGAAAATATTACTGCCGATGAAGATGGATTGCATGTAATTGCTTTAAAAGCAGATGGAGCCATGCGCGATGCTCTTTCTATTTTTGATAGAATTGTAAGTTTTAGTGGCAACAATATTAAATACCAAGATGTAATCAATAACTTAAATATTCTTGATTACGATTATTATTTTAAAGCAGTAAATTTATTACTAAATGAAGATTTGGCTGGTTTACTTTTATTATTTGATGAAGTATTAAACAATGGTTTTGATGCGTTGCATTTTATAGGCGGATTTAGTGAGCATATCAGAAACTTGATGGTTTGCAAACACCCAGATACTGTTAAATTGTTAGAAGTATCTCAAAGTGTTGCTACCAAGTTTTTAGACCAAGCAAAAGTATGTAACACTGCTTTATTGCTTAATGCTTTAAATTTATTAAACAAATGCGAATTTGAATACAAAACTTCCAAAAACTCAAGGCTACATGTTGAGTTGTGTTTAATGAAATTAAGCCATATTCAATCTTATATCAACCTACAAAATAATGGGGTTGAATTAAAAAAAAAATAGTTGATTTTTCTGATTCTACAATAACTGAAAGCAATATTTCAAAAAAAGAAACAGCTTCAGAGGTTGTTGAAAATGTAAAAAATATTGTAGAAAAAACCAGTGAGTCAAGTATAAATGAGCCATCTCCCCAATTATTAACTATTGAAAAAAAACCTGAACCTTTTGGAATAAATTCATTTCCAAAATCGGGTAACTTATTTGGTAAAAAAACAGAGGATTTAATTTCGCAAAAAAAGGAACAAGTTGCTGAAAAAATAAAGCAAGAAGCCATTGAAGCTAAAAAGAATGAGGAAATAAATATAACTGAAAATGTAGTTATAACTCAAAACAATGAGTATACAAACGAAGAGTTAAATAACACTTGGATTAACTTTATAAATTCAATTAACAAAAGCAGTTTAAGCTTTATAAAAGAAAGAAAATTAGTTGATGAAAACAATAAAATTAGTGTTGTATTTGCAAATAATCACGAAAAAAGTTTGTGTGATGAACTGCGATTAAATGGCCTTCAATATTTAAGAATAAACTTAAAAAACACCAATATTACATTAGATTTTATTGTAGACAATTCCATTATTCCTGAAATAAAATCGCTTTCTGTTGAAGATAAATTTAATAAAATGGTAGAACAAAACCCTGATTTAGCCTCTTTAAGGCAATTGTTTGAATTAGAAATTGATTATTAACGGATTTTTGATGTGTGATTATTGATTTCACTAGTCTGTCATGGTGAGCCTGTCGAACCATAATGCCACAGATTTCACTGATTACACTGAAAAAAATTTTGCTTTATTTTGCTTTTAAGTTAGCCACTGATTTCACAGATTTTACCGAAAAAATTTTTGATTTTTGGTTACATGATCATTGAGCTTTCTCGATAATTATCGGGTGAAATGAGCAACAAATTTTACATAAACTTTCCAATCATTAAAACCTAATAACCAATATATTATTTTTAAAATAAATATTGACATGCGGAGAATAAGTAGTATATTTACCGCATAATATGCGGAGAATAAGCCCTTATATACATCAAAACAATAATTGGCCAAACTTTACTTGGAATAACGATGAACTCTTATTGTTACTTGGTTCTGTGCGTAATTTACAAGGCAAATTAATGGGCAAAATGGAAGCCATAGGCTTTCATTTAAAAAACGAAGCTTTGTTAGAAACGCTTACTTTAGATGTTTTAAAATCTACCGAAATAGAAGGCGAAATACTGAATGCTGAAAAAGTTCGTTCATCGTTGGCGCGCAAACTAGGTTTAGACCTATCGGGCCTAGTACCATCGGATAGAAAAACTGATGGAATGGTAGATATGATGCTAGACGCAACACAAAACTATACTGAAAAACTTACAAAAAAGAGGTTGTTCAGGTGGCATACTGCGCTTTTTCCTTTGGGACAAAGTGGTATGTACCAAATAACAGTTGGTAAGTGGCGCTCCGATAGCACTGGCACCATGCAAGTTGTATCTGGCGCAATGGGAAAAGAAAAAGTGCATTTTGAAGCACCCAAGTCTAGCTTACTTGAAAAAGAAATGACCGCATTTTTTAATTGGTTCAACAATCAAAAAAAGCTAGACCCAGTGCTAAAGGCGGCCATAGCACATTTATGGTTTATAACCATACATCCGTTTGACGATGGAAACGGGCGCATAGTTCGTGCGTTAACCGATATGCTCCTTGCCAGATCGGATGAAAGTGCACAACGTTTTTATAGCATGTCGGCTCAAATACGCAAAGAAAGAAAGCAGTATTACGAAATATTAGAAAAAACCCAACAAGGAAATCTAAATATAACCGCTTGGTTAAATTGGTTTTTAAACTGTATGCTCAATGCACTAAAAAATACCGATGAGGTATTGGCCAAAATACTTTTTAAAGCAAAATTTTGGAAACGCCACGAAACAACTGCATTTAACAGCCGCCAACTATTAATAACCAATAAGCTTTTAGATGGATTTGATGGTAAATTAACTTCATCAAAATGGGCAAAAATAAGTAAATGTTCAGCCGATACCGCCCTGCGCGATATACAAGATTTGATTAATAAAGGCGTACTAAAAAAAGAAAATGCTGGTGGTAGAAGTACTAATTACGAAATAAATACGAAGTTATAATGCACTGAAAATTATTTTATTACAAAAATATGCGGAGAATAATTACTATAATCTCCGCAAAATATGCGGAGATTATACGGGATATATTTCGAATAATTAACACAAAAAAATAATTATTAATGCATTAGATTTTAAATAAATTTCTGATAGACGTTTCTAAAAAGTAAAATAGTTAAGTTTACACTACAACTATTTCAGTTTACTCAATGGTATTTTCAATTCTATTTGACCCTCGGCATAACCTGTAATTTCGTATGGATTATAAGTAAAAACCAAGGTATCATTCAGTAAACCATAATTGCTGTTTAAACTAAATACATTTTTTTCAAACCAATATCCTTGATCATTAATTGACTTGGTGCTATCAATTTGTTTCAATGTATAAAACTGTTGTTTTGCCAATTGCTTTAATTTTAAAGTATCTACCACTAATTCGTTAATAGAAACTCGCTTACCATTGGTAGCATCAAACACATGGTACAAAGTTGCATAATTACCATGAGCACCACCAGTATATTCGTAATTATCATTTTTAAGTGTTAAATATTTTTCGTTATGAAAAGCAATTGCTAATTTTAAATTATAGTCGTAAGTAAGCGGAAAATCAGCTTCACTAAACTCAGAAAAATCACGTAAATATCTTTGATAAAAACTATCCGATTCAGCTTTAACCAATTGTTTTAAATCGGTAATTTTACTTTCATTTTCAAAAAATGTTTGAGCGATAAAAGTATTAATCGAATCAATTAATTGTTGGTTTCCATCCTCAAAAATGGGAATAATTGCCTCAAAAGTACAACTCCGTGAGCTATCTCCAGCAATTGGAAATTGCGTATTAGCAATTTTAAAATCACTAAATTTAAGCTCCTTTGGTTTTTGATTACAAGCCGCAACCAAAACTAAAAGCGCTATTGATAAAACTGAATTACGCTTTAGTTTCATTGAATTGTTTTTTGATGGTTTCAAAAGCACCATTATTTACAGGCACTAATGGCAAACGAACTATATTTTCACAAATACCCATTAAGTTTAGTAAAACTTTTATTCCACCCGGGTTACCATCTAAATAAATTGATTTCATAACATCGTACAATTCAAAATGCAAAGTACGAGCAGTTACAATGTCGTTATTCAAAGCAGCTCGAACCATATTAGAAAACTTTTTAGGATATGCTTGCCCAATAACCGAAATTACGCCTGTCATTCCCATAGAAATAAATGGAACAGTTAAATTATCATCACCACTAATTACTGAAAAACCGGCTGGAGCTTGGTGGATTAAATCCATAAACTGTTCAGAGTTTCCACTTGCCTCTTTTACAGCTATAAATTTGCTGTTGGCTTTGGCTAAACGTAAAGTGGTATCGGCTGTCATGTTACTTCCTGTTCTTCCGGGAACATTATACAAAATAATAGGCTTAGCACTGGCGTCAGCCACTTTCATAAAATGTTGGTAAATGCCTTCTTGACTTGGTTTGTTGTAATAAGGACTAACCGAAAGTACCGCATCGTAACCAGTAAAATCAAAAGATTTGATATAGTCAGTTAATTCAGCAGTGTCGTTTCCTCCTAAACCGGCCACACATTGCACTCTGCCTTTCACTTGTTGTTGAATAAATTGATAAACCTGCTTCTTTTCGTCTTTACTTAAAGTAACGCTTTCGCCTGTGGTTCCTAATGCTACCACATACTCCACTCCTCCCGTAATTACGTGCTCAATTAAATTTGACAATGCATCAAAATCAATGCAGAAATCGGCTTTAAAAGGGGTTACTAATGCTAATCCTGTGCCTTTCATGGTTTAATCAATTTGTTAAATTTAGTATTATTTATTTGTGAGCTACTAAATAAATATCCCAAGTTTTATCCAAATTATCTTTGGTTAAATAAAAATCTTGAGTCGTAATTTTTAAAGTATCGTTGTTGGTTTCTTTTAAGTTTTTGCGCATAAGGCTGGTTAAAAAATTATAAGGAGCCACTAACCAATTAGCAGGAACCAATTTGTGTAAACCTAATGGATCTAACATTAATATACGTTTAGCCCATTTGGAATTATCATCATAATATTTGTTCACAGTTTCATTGCCTTGCAAACCTTGTAATTCAATTTTTGAGAACACGCTTGAAGCTTCTTTTTGCATTTCATCAAAAGTATATTCATGCACATGGAACGGATTGCGTGCAATGCTCATTTTTACATTTGGAGTAGTGCAAATAAAAACACCACCCGGCTTCAACACGCGTTTTACATCTTCCATAAATGCTTTGCGTTGTTCAATGTGTTCAATAAATTGAAATGCGGTAACCACATCCACACTTTCTGTTTCTAAAGGAATAGGTGGAACTTTACCCGATTTAAAAGTTAAATTGGTTTTAGCAGCATGTTTTTGACGCGCATCAGTTATAGTAACTTCACTGTAATCTACTCCAATAGTGGTAGTTGTAAAATCGGCTAAATACTGTGTTCCGTAACCATCAGCGCAGCCAATATCGGCAGTATTTTTATCAGTTATATATGGTTTGGCAAATTCGTAAGCATAAAAACACCTTTGAACTGTTACATTATTGCTATCCTCAAAACTAGGTCTTTCTCTATCAAACATTCAATTCTTCATTTTTTTTGAAGGAGCGAAAGTAATTATTTTATTTAAAAATGTATTGTTATAAATACCAATAATGTTTTTAAAATTTAATGTTTTTTTAAAATGATTTATAACCAAATTAACTTTATGAGGTAAATTTAAAACAAAACACGACAATCCTCAAATAAATATACAAACTATTGTTTTTCAATATGTTTTAAACAAAAAATCTTTAAAAATTCCGCTGTTAAATATTTTGATTTTAATCATTGCAAGAATAACTCCTAAAAATATGTTTTTAAAAATCAAATAAACTAATACTTTCGTAATATATTTATTTAACATAAAACACTGAATATGACAAACATTTCTATTTTAGATATAATTTTGAAAAGTGCATCAACAGCACACCAAAACCTTACTCCTGCCGAGTTAGTAAGCCATGCAATTACTAATGGCGAAGGCGTATTAACTGATACTGGCGCGTTAATGGCTGATACTGGTGAATTCACCGGCCGTTCGCCTAAAGACAAATTTTGTGTGGTAGATAGCAAAACAGAAAATACTGTTTGGTGGGGCGATGTTAATAATCGTTTCGAAAGCGACAAGTTTGAAAAACTAATGAACAAAGTAATTGCTCATTATGCAGGTAAAAAAGTTTACATGCGTCATGCTTATGCTTGTGCTGATCCTCGTTACAGATTAAACGTAACTGTAGTGAACGAAACTGCTTACCATAACTTATTTTGCAATAATTTATTCCTTCGCCCTGAAGCAAGCGAATTAGCTAATTTTGAAACTGAATGGTTAATTTTAAATGCACCAAGTTTTAAAGCAGTAGCTGCTGAAGATGGAACCCGTCAACACAACTTCTCTATCATTGATTTTTCTAGAAAAATTATTTTAGTAGGTGGTAGTGGTTACACTGGCGAAATGAAAAAAGGTATTTTTACTGTATTAAACTACGTATTACCACAAGAGCGCAATACTTTATCAATGCATTGCTCAGCAAACATTGGTAAAAATGGCGATACTGCTGTTTTCTTTGGTTTATCAGGAACCGGTAAAACTACTTTAAGTGCTGACCCTGAACGCAAGTTAATTGGTGATGATGAGCACGGTTGGGCTGAAGATTCAGTATTTAACTTTGAAGGTGGTTGCTACGCAAAATGCGTTGATTTAACTAAAGAAAAAGAGCCTCAAATTTTTGATGCCATCCGTTTTGGTTCGTTGGTAGAAAACACTCGTTTTATTCCTGGAACAACAACGGTTGATTATACCAATATTTCGGTAACTGAAAATACACGTGCTGCTTATCCAATTAATTTAATTGATAATATAGCAGTGCCTTCGGTAGGAAAAACTCCTGAAAATATCTTCTTTTTAACAGCAGATGCTTTTGGTGTATTGCCTCCAATTTCTAAATTAAGTGTTGGTCAAGCTATGTACAGTTTTATCAGCGGATACACCGCTAAAGTAGCTGGAACAGAAGCTGGAGTTACTGAGCCATCGGCTACTTTCTCTGCTTGTTTTGGTAAAGCATTTTTACCTTTACACCCAGGTAAATACGCTGAATTATTAGGTAAAAAATTAAAAGAAAATCCTAATGTAAACGT
>JBAXCN010000081.1:0-13312 GCA_037141455.1 Bacteroidota bacterium | reverse complement strand
CACAATAAGGATTATTCCGTTGTGAAAACATTTAAGGCGGGGCAACTCGCCTTTTCTTTGTTATTAATTTTGTTTTATTGTGTACAATTTTATTTCTATTCCAAAATTATTTTTTCAACTTCGTGTTAGCCATTTTGTTGTTGGGGTCTAGCTGGCTTACAAAGTTTTTTAAATGAGCTAAAAAGGCTTCAGAACCTAAAATGCTTATTTCATCGAGCAAGCCCAATACAAAGCGGGTAATGGGCTTAGGGTCGTTTACCTCTAATACTAAGCGATAGTTTTTATTCTTATTGTCTAGTTTTATAAATGGGATCACCATGGGATATTCTTCTTTTAAAATCACATAAGCCCTCAGGTTTAACATTAAATCTACTTTTATTTTTTTATTGCCAATATTGGCAAAACCAAATGCGTCTGGTTTTTCAAAATGATGAAATGCTTTGTATTCAAAATTTTTATCGGTAGGCAATACAGCACTCATTCTTTCTACCGAAAAAAACTTGTTTTGTTGGCTTGCTATTTCATACGCACAAAGCATCTGGTAATTATCGGTAAACTGAATGGGTTCTATTATTCTATTGCTAATATTATTTGAATTAGCTGAAAAATATTTTTGCAAAACCACTTGTTTTTGTTGCTGTATGGCTTCATTAATTTGTGTAACCATTTTGCCATTATTGGCATTAATCATATGGTTCACCTCCATATCTATTTCCGATTTTACAAATAGTTTTTTTATAATTCCTTCTTTTAAAACACTGTTTTTGGCACTGCTTAAAAGTAATTCTTTTATGAGCTGTGCTTCTTCTATGCTAAAATATTCATTGGCCCCTTCGTCATCATGTTTAATGGAATATTTATTGTTTTTGTCTTTGTGCACTTCATAGCCAATTTCGCTGATCAAATCAATGTATCTATACACCGTACGTTCAGTCAAATCAATTAATAAGGCAATGTTTCTGGTAGATTTTGCTGGTGTTTTTTTTAATAAAGCTATGAGTTTAAATACCCTTAATATTTTATGTTGATTGAGCATGCTTTAAAAATTGGTTTGACAAATAAGGACAATAAAAATATAAGCACCAAAGGATTGACCCTAGTTGACAATAAATAATATTCAATTTGCATATCAATATAACAAGTGGAGACCAGCACCCACTTTAAAAAACGGGGCGTAAAAGAAAATCCAAAAGACTAAAACATACTTTTAAAAATAAAAAAATGAAGAAAATTAAATCACTCATGCTAGTTGGAATTTTAGCAATCGTAGTTTCAGGATCACTTACATCTTGTATGACAACAAAAACAAATGTGGGTGCTTACAAAGAGACACAAGGAAAAGAATACACTTATGCTAAAGGAAAACAAATATGGTTATTTTGGGGACTTATACCATTAGGCAGAACAAGTATAAGCACTCCGGGTGATGGAAACTGTCAAGTTTTAACTAGGTTCAACTTTAGCGATTTTCTAATAAGCGGTTTTACTTTTGGAATAGTGACAACACAAACCATTAAAGTGAAAGCTAAAAAGAGGTAAAACCAGTCCATAACAGCTCATTTCTGACAAGTTTAAACAACACCACAGCTGATATAGACAAACACGAGAACCACCGTTTTGGCAGTTTCACTGTACTAAACTGTTACTACTAACAAAAATAAAAGTGGAGACCAGCGACCACTTTAAAAAACGGGGCGTAATCTGAAAAGCCTAATGAGTAAAACATACTTTTAAAAATATAAAAATGAAAAAATCAACTTTAATACTCTTATTACTTTCCATTTCCATTCAAACCTTCGCTTTATATGGCAGAGTAGTTGGAGTGCACGATGGAGATTCTTTTACTTTGTTAGATGATAATAATGTTCAGTATAAAATCCGTTTGCATGGCATTGACTGTCCAGAATTAAATCAACCTTTTGGCAAAGCTGCTAAGCAATTTGTAAGTGATTTAATGTTTGGCCAATATGTAAATGTAGAAACAAGTAAAAAAGACCGATATGGCAGAAACATTGGAGTTGTGACACTTTCTAACAAAGTAATCCTTAATGAAGCACTATTAAAAAATGGCTAAGCATGGCATTATACCGAATACGATTCAAGTGCAATTTGGTCTGGATTTGAAGCTTCAGCAAAAGCCAATAAGTTGGGACTGTGGGTTGATTCAAATCCTATTGCTCCCTGGTTATGGAGAAAAATGAAAAAGTAGAGTTTGTTGTTTTGGTAAATCACAATAATTGAATGCTGTTTTATTGTTTTTAAGGAGTAATTGAAATATCATGTAACAACTTGTAAAATTTAACCTGTACACCAACCTGTACAGTTAGTTGTTTGAAAATTGAATAGGTTGGTTTATGAATGGGATTTTTAATTGAAAAAATGATAAAATGTTTTGCTTACAAGTTTTTTCTTCTTACTTTTTCCATTGATGAAAAAGTAAGCAATCCCGCAAGGCGGGACTAGACAACACTTCGGCTGGCTCAGTGCAGGTGCTTCAACGCTAAGGCCAACGCTGGCCCGCTACCGATGCATCGTTATGTCGGGCTCACGCACGCCACATTGAGCATTCTTTTTAAAATTTGGACTAAAAATAAAACAAATACAAAAAGCAAAAATCATTTAATTTTTCCATTCAAAATTTAGTTGATTTATTCTATCTTTTAAAATACTGATTCTGTTTATTAATTCATAAAAAGGTATTGATGATTCATTGTAAAACATACTTACTTGCATTTCTTTATAATCTTTTTCCCACTCACCTATCATTTCAATTGGAGGAATTGGGTTTATACTTATTGGGATATGATTTGAGTAATCAATACCCCTTATGGTATTCATTATTTTTCTATGCGCTACAATTGTTAAATAAAGCTCTTTATTTTGCAATGCATTGGTAGCAATATTTGTATCCATCAATTTTTCCAAGTCATATAAATGTCTGCTTCTGCGTTCTATTTTTATCTGTTGTACAGGTTTTTGAAACTCTTCATGTAATAAAAACACTTTTTCTAAAAATGTTCTTTCAGGATTAACCGTTGGAATATTTATGGGTTTATCTGCAAAATTACTGTCCATATATTTTTCACCTACCATTGATGAGAAACTTTTTACAGTATAAGGTTCTATTAACTACCTGCTACCTATTTCAATGAGTACCCTTGGCAATATATAGTCAATTTTTTCCGTTACTGTTGGATAAAAAATTTCAATAATTAATGGGTCTTGTTCATTATCTCTCACTTCACCTATTTTAATAACAACATCGTGTAAGCCTGCTTCATCAAACCGTTGCTTAATTTCAGGAAAGAATGATTCTGATATATACGCAAACGATTTTTCTCTTAATTTTTTAACCTGTGTCTTGGTCATTTCTTTATCAAAACCAAGGAAGCTTCTGTCTAATGCCAAATCAATATCTTCCGAAAATCTTTCTATTAAATTCCATGCTTTACTAAGCGAAGTACCACCCTTGAAAACAGTATAAGGTGCAATGGCTGTATTAAAAACCAGCGCTAATGTTTGCACTACCCACCAGTCTTTTTCTACTGCTGCACTTGGCAATCCAAATGAATTGGCTGTTTCCGAAAATATATTATTTTTTGTTTCATCACTTAATTTTAACCACTCTTCTAATTCGTTATTTTTCATATTTATACTTTGGATAGGCATTTGGTGTTATTATTTTTCTTATCCATTCAGGCGCAAGTAAAGTATCATGTTTAATATTGATTACTTTTTCTTTTTTTAGTAATTGCTGAATTTTCTCTATTTCGTCTTTGGTTGCTTTATCTTTTCCTATTGTTTTCAAAGCCTGTATAACAAGCCCACTAATTTCGCCATATGCTGATAAGTTTTTAGGGGATGCATTTTTAAACGTGATGGTTCTTTTACCAATTTTAATTTTCCTTGCAGCACCATCGGTTAAATAAACTGCATTTAGCGGTACTTGGGTTGATAATCCCAAACGATTGAGTGCGTATACGCCTGTTGGTATTATTCGTGCTTTATCTCTTTTGGCTATGGCTACGGCTATTTTTTCTACTGTTGGCGTAATAGCGCCAATTACAGGGTCTATTTGCGGGCGTACATATATTCCTGTGGCTACTCTTCTTATTTCATTTGCTTTGGTAAGGCGTTCCAATGCTTTACTTATTGCTTTCGCATTGCCAATATTTGCAAAACTATCGGTAAAAAAAAGCGAACCCCTCTTGGCTTTTTTTATTTTATTTAATATTTGTATTTCAATACTTTCAGGCATGTATTTGTTTGATATTTGTCGCAAATTAAGTAAATATTTGCGACAAACAAGTGTTTGAATATTATTTTATTTAGGCTTTCCAAGCAATACGATTCTTTGTTACTTTTTGATTTAACAAAATAGCATAAATTCCAAGTGCAAACGGTAATATTTCCAAAGGTAATTTGGGTTAATAAAGCAAAAAAAATACCATAAATTATTGGTTTCTTTTTGTTTTATAATTATTTCGATATATTAATAATTTATTGTATTAGTAAGTTTATTTATAAAGATTATTCAGTATTGATTATATTTCTTTTCAAAAAATAACCTGTGCACCAACCTGTCCAGTTAGTTGTTTGAAAATTGAACAAGTATGGTTTTTTTGAATTTTCGGCAAAAAATCTTTTTAAAACTTATTTTAAATTTAAAGCATTTAGACAAGCATAAAGACCACTTTATTTTGTTCATCTAATGCATCCTTTTCAAAAGAAATGAGGTTGAACATTTCGCGCATGCGGCTGCTTGAACTATTGTCATATTTTTTGAACCCCTTGTCAGTCGTGCGTTTCGACAAAATTCGGGGTCAATTTTTTAAAAAAATTAGTGACCCCGAATTTACCACCTCGGTGATGCGAAAAATTGAATTATTTTGAAAAAGGTAAAAACAAAAAAGCCCGTAAACACTGAGTTTTACGGGCTTTTGATTTGTTTTGTACTGTTACTAGTGGAGCTGGAGGGATTCGAACCCTCGTCCGGAAATGGAATTGCTATGCCTTCTACATGCTTATAGAAACATTAGTTTTCGAACTAAGTTGGCTGTTCCTCATACCGGCTTAATTTATAGTTTATAATGTACTTAAAACAGCCATAAACATACTGTAAAAAGGTTTGGTTTAGATGATGCCTCTATTGTAAAACGAAACAAAACTTAACATTTTACGAGACAATGGCAATTGCTTAATCCCAGATTAAGCAGCCATGGCAAAGTTAGACTCGCCAGATAAAATTTTGAGACTTGATATTTACGAGCTAAATTCCCCACGCTCGGCATGCTAACATAACCCTTGCTCACCCCGTCAAAACCGGTCAGCCCCTTTCAAAGCTTCTAGCATCTGGCCTTCGGCTACTAGCAAAAATGCTAGAAGCTAGTGGCTAGTTGCTAGAGGCAGTTTTTTACTCAAACTCAATCATTTTTTGGTTTTTGTCAACCGTATTTTTTTCTTCAATATGTATTTTTTTAACTATTCCATCTGCACTGGCTTTAATAATATTTTCCATTTTCATTGCCTCTAAAACTATCAAACCATCTCCTTTTTTTATTACCTGCCCTTCGGTAACCATTACCTTTAAAACTAATCCAGGCATAGGTGCTTTTAATAGGTTTATTTTGTTTCCCATTAATTTATCCATGCCCAATTGCTTTAACAAATCATCGTATTTATCTTTTATTTCAATAATTTGCTTTTGTCCATTTACCAAAACAGTTTGCATTTTTCCATTTTCGTCCTTGTTTAAAAGTTCAATATTGTACGAATGGTTATTGATTAATACATGAAATTTGTTTTTGTTTAATTTTAAAACATCTGCATCTACAGGTTTACCATTAAGCATCACTGTTTCTGCTTTTTTATCAAATAAATACTCTTGTTTGTTTAATGAAATTCTTAACATAATAGGTAACGTTTTTAATTAATTTTTTCTATTATCATGTTAAACCTTATAATTGTATAAATGAATAAAGTAAAAACATTAATAATTAGCATTTTAGCAATTATAACGGCATGCAAGGTACAAAAAACTAGCGATAGTAAAAATTCTGAAATTAGTTTATTTGCAAAACCTATTACCGTAGTATCGCATAAAAATGCAGCCATTTACCAAGCTGCTAGAACCAAAGAAGTAGATTTATTACACACAAATTTGAAAATTAAATTCGATTATAATCTGCAACATGCTTTTGGTAAAATAAATTTAAAATTTAAACCCCATTTTTATGCAGCAAAACAAGTAATAATTGATGCCAAAGGAATGGATTTGAAATACATTGGTTTAATAAATAAAAAAGATACCATTAAATTAAATTACACTTACGACACGTTACAAATAACAATTGAGTTAAATAAAACTTATTTTAATAACGATACCTTTAATATTTTTATTGATTATGTATCGAAACCAAATGAACTGAATTTTGAAGGAAGCGCAGCAATTAAAGAAGCAAAAGGGTTATATTTTGTAAATCCAAAATTATTGGAAGCCAATAAACCAAGGCAAATTTGGACGCAAGGTGAAACCGAAAGCAACAGTTGTTGGATGCCAACAATTGATGCACCAAACCAAAAACATACACAAGAATTATACATTACCGCCCAAGCAAATGAAGTAACTTTAAGCAATGGAAAATTAATTTCAATAACCAAAAATGCAGATGGTACCCACACCGATTATTGGAAACAAACATTGCCACATGCCCCTTATTTAACAATGATGGCAATTGGGGAATTTAATATTACCAAACACTATTGGCACGATTCGATAGAGGTAAGTTATTACCTAGAAAAAGATTTTAATAAATATGCCAACTTAATATTTGGACCTACTAAAGAAATGTTAGATTGTTTTAGTAATAAGTTAGGAGTTGATTATCCGTGGGAAAAGTTTAGCCAAATAATAGTTCGCGATTTTGTAAGTGGTGCAATGGAAAATACCAGTGCCGTGCTTCATGGTGAATATGTACAACACGATAACCGAGAGCATTTAGACAATGACCATGAAGATGTTATTGCTCACGAAATGTTTCACCATTGGTTTGGCGATTTAACCACTGCTGAAAGTTGGAGCAACTTGCCTTTAAACGAAAGTTTTGCTACTTATGGCGAATATATTTGGAATGAATGGAAATATGGAAATACGGAGGCTGAAGCCATATTTGATAGAAATTTAAGTGGTTATTTGCTTAGCAAAAATAATGCTACTAAAACGCCTATTCGTTTTTATTATCATAACCGAGAAGACATGTTTGATGGAGTAAGTTATAGTAAAGGTGCACGAATTTTACATCAATTAAGAAAACAAATAGGGGATGAGGCTTTTTTTAAATCGTTGCAATTATATTTAAATCAAAATAAGTTTAAAAGTGCCGAAATACATAACCTTCGCTTGGCTTTTGAAGAAACTACAGGATTAGATTTAAACTGGTATTTTAACCAATGGTTTTTAAAGCCTGGCCATCCAGAATTAGATTTATTAATAAATTATAACGATACTATTGCCTCATTAACTGTTGTCCAAAAACAAGATTCTGCTCAGTTTGGATTATACCTATTGCCGGTTTATGTAAATATTTTTGATAGAAGTGGCGTAAAAACAACTTTAGTAAATATTACAAAAACTAAAGAAACATTTACTTTTAATGGAGATTCAATTTATTTAATCAATTTTGATACTGCAAAAGCATTGATAGCTAAAATAGACTTATTTCAAAGCGATGCAAATTGGTTTTCTCAACTTAAAAATGTGAACCACTGGAAAGCAAAACAGCAAGCTATACTTGGTTTTACGGCTAATTATACTTTAAATAAAAATATACTCAGCGATTATTTTAAAAATGCTGTTTACTATTGCTTAAACCACAACCAACCCCGTATTATAGAATTAGGTTATGTAGCCATAAATTCATTAACAGATGAACATCAATTTCTTTTTGAAAATAATATTTTAGCATTAAGTAATTATAAAAATTCTTCAAGCGTTAGAGGAAATGCAATTTTAATATTAAACAATTGGAACAATAAAAAATATAAGCCAAACTTTGAAATAGGCTTGCAAGACAGTTCGAACCAAGTTTTAGCCTATTCGTTATTTAGTTTAAATAATATTGATAGTTTAAGTGCATTACAATCTGCTGAAAAATGGAGAAATTATAATAACTACTTTGTAGTGCAGGCAGTAAGTAATATAGTTAGTAAAAATTCAATCAAAAACGAAAATGTTTATTTTGAAAAAACCATCGATAATGCTGGCTATGGCAAGCGTAACTTAATGTTTTTATATGTAAAATATTTAATACGCTCAAGCAATGAAATTAACAAAGAAGCTATTGATGTGTTTGAAAGATTGGGTAAAAAAATGGATGGAGAAGAAAAAAACTATTTACTTTTTAATACTGTTAACGAGTTAAAAGAAAACTTAATAGCTAAAAACGATTTGTTAAAAAAACAAGTTTCAAAAGATGCTACAAATACAGCTTTACAATCTCAAATTGAATTCAATGAAATTATGATTAAGAAGTATGATGATTTGGTGAAAAATAATTAAAAAATTTTAACTTATACAACTTGCTTTTATTTGTAATAATCATGGGTCTAAATCGGAGATGTTGCTCATGTTGAGCGAAGACGAGACATTTACAAACTATTCTCGACTATGTTACTATTAACGTTTTATACAAAAGTTTTTTTTATAAAATATACAACCAAATAGACACATAGAAAACATGGTTATTTGTTAGAAAAAACTTTTAAATTTCAATTATTCTATTAGAATAATTAATTGCCAAAGAAAGCGGATTTTTTTTGATTGACTCATAGTATTTTTTAATTTATTTTAAATAAAATTATCCTTCGAACTAACTAAATTTTGGCAATTTTTGTTATCTTAATAGGGATTGTTTTGTTCTTCGAAACGACCATAATTGTTGGCTTTTTTAGTAAATTCTTATTTATAATTTCAAGAACAAAACTTTTAAGATTTAAAAATATTCTTTTTGGCTAAAGGTGTTTAAACGCAAAAAGGCTGCCTTTTACAAGACAGCCTTTAATATTCAAATTTTTTATAATTAAGCAGTTGCAGCTTCTAAAGTATTTTCTATTTCTGGTGCAACAGTTGGCTCTTCTACTATAATAATATCTTGATGTAAAGTCAATTCACATGCTTTATTTACACTAATTCTAACAGTCTTTCCTTTTAACCATTCTGATGTAATATCATTATCGTTCAATACGTTTAACATATCGAAAGAGGAAGCTAAAGTGTTTGACTTGTTAACTGCTTTTCCATTTACAATTTCTAAATTAAATATATAACCTAGCTTGTTTTTAGCTCCTGTAGATACAAATTCATGCTTGTAGATTTGTAGTTTTTGATCACCATCTGCTGTTTTTTTTAATAACAGTCTTATTACTGGTAAATATTTTTTCCAAAGTTGCGTATAAACTCCAGCGTCTCTCATAAAATGTTAATTAGTTGTTGGTATTGCATTACAAATCTAATTATTTTTTTTAATCTTAAAAGTTATTTATTTAAAAATTAATTATTTGGTAATTAATTTACATTAAAAATACTATATTATTTCAACATTAATTTAGTATCTTGTATTTTAATTAATTACTGCTAACATCAATTGAACTAGCGTGTTAATTGACGTTTTTATCATATTAAAAGGTTATAAAATTATACTTTAATAGCTTTCAAATTTATTTCTGGTTTTTTAAATAAATTATAATCTTTTCCATTTAACCACAATAATTCATTGTCATTATTTAAAATTATTGGCATTCTTTTTTTATTATTATGTATTTCGGCCATTAAATCGTTGGCTTCCGTTGTAATTATTGAATAAGTTTTAATCAATTCACCAGTATTGATATCAATCCATTCGCTCCAAATTCCTGCAAAAGCAAAAGGTTCCTCACTTGTTAAAGTTATTAAATATTTCTGTTTATTTTTACCTTTTGGGTCAAGCCATTGCCATTCATAATAACCATCAGCTATTACCAAACATCTGTTTTTTATGTTATTTTTAAACGAAGGTTTTTCATTCAAAGTTTCAATTTTTGCGTTTAATGTATATTGTTGTATTGTTTTGTCTTTAGCCCAAGCCGGTATCAATCCCCAGTTATAATTGTCTATTTCAGTTGGATTCACATTAGAAATAATGGGAGTTTTTGGATAAGTAAAGCCATTAAAATAATCGCTTTGAAACAATACATTTTTTTTAACCTTAGCTTTAAATCTGTTTTCTAAAGTTTGAGCATCTTTGCTTTGTTTTGAATGAAAACACATAGATTAAGTTACTTTCCGATACAAAATTTGCTAAATATATTCTCTAATAAATCATCAGTGGTAATGTCACCAACTATTTCACCTAAATGAAAAATGGCTTTTCTGATATCAAATGCTAATAAATCGCCAGTTTGTTGTAAATCCATTCCCGTTAACACTTCTTGCAGTGAGTTTGAGGTATTGAGCAATGCTTCATAATGGCGCATATTGGTAATTATTACATCGTTTTTAACGGCATCACCTCTAACAATGTCTATCAGTTTTTGGTTCAATTCAACCAAATTTTTTTTATGTGAAGTGCTTATAAATATTGGTTTTGCTTGATTGCTGCTAGCAATAAATGAATCTAGAATTTTGTTTTTATTTTCTAATAATAAATCTATTTTATTGCCAACAGGAATTACCACCGCATGGTGACTAATCAATGCATCCAATTCGGTTTTCAATTCTTCAACTGAGGTGGTACTTGAATCGAACAAATAAATAACAATGCTGGCTTTGTTAATGCTTTCAAAAGTTCGTTCAATGCCAATGGTTTCAATGACATCAGTTGTATGTTTTCTAATGCCTGCTGTATCAATTAAACGAAATAAAATACCATCAATAATAAAAGTTTCTTCAATGGTATCACGCGTTGTTCCTGCAATAGCGCTTACTATTGCTCTTTCATCGTTAATTAATGCATTTAGTAAGGTTGATTTCCCTGCATTTGGCTTGCCTACAATAACTGTTGGAATGCCATTCTTTATGGCATTTCCATATTTAAACGATTGCAATAACGATTGTACCAAGTTCAAAATATTTTGAACTAATTCTTTCAATTGTGGTCTGCTTGCAAATTCAACATCTTCTTCACCAAAATCTAATTCTAATTCTATCAATGAAGCAAAATTGACTAAGCGTTCTCTTAAATCTAAAATCTGAGCTGAAAATCCACCACGCATTTGATTCATAGCCGTTTGGTGGCTTGCTTCACTGTTACTGGCTATTAAATCAGCTACTGCTTCTGCTTGTGTTAAATCGAGTTTTTTATTTAAAAATGCACGCATGGTAAACTCACCCGGCTTGGCGGAACGCGCTCCTTGTTTGATAAGTGTTTGTAAAATTTGTTGTTGAATATAAGCCGAACCATGGCAACTAATTTCTACTGTATTTTCACCCGTATACGATTTTGGCTCTATAAAAATGGTAGCCAATACTTCGTCAATAATTTTGGGTTGATCAATATTTGATGAGTCAACAATTCTTCCAAAATGAGCGGTATGAGTAATTTGCTTAGTTAAATTTTTACCTTTAAAAACATTATTAACTAACTCAATTGCATTGCTGCCACTTATTCTGATAACGCCAATAGCTCCAATGCCCTCCGGAGTTGCCAATGCACAAATGGTATCGTTTAAATCGCTTCTTAAATAATAACTCATGTAATATTATTTTAATTATTAAAAGGAATTTTTAAAGAATAAATAAGTGATATTATTTTTTTTATTCCCAAATAGGTAATAAATTACCTTTAGTATCAGCATATAACGACACACCTTTGTATATAACTTCTGCTATTCCATCTTCGAATGGACTTACGTAATCAAACTCTAATTTTAAAATTAGTTTTCCTTCTTTGTTTATGGCACCCCAATTTTGTCCTTTTCTTACAGGGCAAAGACCGTTATTGAAATAAGCTACATCGTCATAATAAGGTTGCATCATCATTTCACCTTTACTATTTACAAATCCATATTTATTGTTTTGTTTATAGCCTGCAAATCCTTCTGCGTAAGGGCGTAATTCTTCGTAAATAGGCTCAAATTTTTTATTGCCTAAGGTGTCAATAAAACACGATTTTCCATTCATTTCCACCTCGGCCAATCCATTATAAAACATACTTGCATAATCAAAATTGGCAGCAATAATTTTTTCGCCATTTAAGTTCATGTATCCAAATTTACCATTATCAATGAATACAGCTAAGCCATCATTAAACTTACCTATTTCAGTTGTTTCATCACATTTTTTTTCAAAAGTTGTATTTACCAAATAGGTCATCATGTTTTCTTTAACACGGGCTATATTGTTGTCAAAATCTTCCGCATCGCGGTATTTAAATTCACTCACATACTTTCCTTTTTTGTTAATATATGCAAATCGATAAGAAAGATTAGAAATATCAAATCCAAATTTTTGCGTAACATCATCTTGCTGCCTGCTTACTCTGGCAAGTCCATTGTTAAAAGGATTGGCTTCATAAATAAATGAGTCAAGTTTTAAAATGGTACTGCCATTTCCATCAATATAAAACCAACGTTTTTTAAAATCGCGAACAGCACAACTACCTTCATTATACCTCGAAATGAATTGGTACAAACCAGTGTCAATCACTCGTTTTTCGTTCCTATCTATTAAGCAAGGCATGTTACCTAAAGCCACTACCGCAAAACCTTCGTTAAAATCTTGCGCTATATCGTATTTGGGAGTAATTACTACTTTGCCTTCTTGGTTCATGTAGCCCCATTTTTCTTTTAATAAAATAGGAAATAATTTTTGTGCTTGCACACTAATTGTAAAAATACTTAAAATGATTGTTGAGAAAATTATTCGTTTCATGCTTTGCAATAATATTAATTTAAGCGAAACAATAATTAACATTTACTCCAAAACCTGCATGGTGGCTTTTGCCTTTAGCAAACATTCTTCGTACTCTTGCTCTGCTATGCTATCAAAAGTTATAGCTCCACCTACCATAATATTTAAATAATTGTTTTGCTTGTTGTATTGAATGGAGCGGATAACTACATTAAAATCGAAGTTGCCGTTTGGAGCAAAATAGCCAACAGCACCGCTGTATAAGCCACGTTTGGTTTGCTCATACTGCTCTATCAATTCCATTGCTATCACTTTAGGCGCACCTGTCATGCTCCCCATAGGAAAAGCATTTTTTATGGCATCAATATTATTTATTTCATCCTTTAAAGTACTTGAAACAGTCGAAATCATTTGGTGCACTTGTTGAAA
>JBAXCN010000080.1:0-13405 GCA_037141455.1 Bacteroidota bacterium | reverse complement strand
TTGGATGTTGAATTTTTAATTGAATAATTAATAAATGGAGAAAAAAGAGAATTTAATTTTAGATAAAAGCTTTACTTTTTCAATTATTGAATTATTTAAGCATTTAAAATCGAACAATGAATTCATTATTTCAAAACAATTATTAAGAAGTGGAACTAGCATTGGCGCAAATATCAAAGAATCAACAGCTGCTTATAGTAAAGCAGACTTCATTCACAAAATGGCAATTGCATCAAAAGAAGCAAGAGAAACAAAATATTGGTTAATGCTTTTAAACAAAAGCCAATTAGTTGAAATAAATTTAGATAAGTATTTAAAAGAAATAGATGAAATTATCAATATCTTAACTGCTATTGTCAAAACATCGCAACAAAATAGTAAAAACTAACGATTGGGTTTTGTAATTCAAAATCCAACATTTATAATTCAAAATTTAAACAAATGAATGCTTTAGAATTTTCAACCATAATAGAACACGGCCAAATTACATTACCTGATGAGTATAAATCATTAGAAAACAATTTGGTTCGGGTTATTATTTTGTCAGACAATGAATTAAAACCAAATTCTAAAGAACAATTGAAGGAAGCTTTTATTTCTCTGAAAAATGTAATTTCATTGGCTAAAATTGAAAATGCAGTTGATTGGCAAAAAAGTTTAAGAGATGATTGGGAATAAAGTAGTTTTAGATTCAAATATACTAATACTTGCTTCCAAACAAGAATTAGACATTAGTAAACTGCTTTCTTCATACGAAAAATTTTATGTTTCAATTGTAACTTATATTGAGGTTTTGGGATATAAAAACATGAGTAATGAAGAAATTGATATTATTAAAATGTTCTTTTATAATATTGAAATTATTGACGTTGATTTTGAAATTGCAAAAATTGTTATTACTTATAAAACTCAAGTTATAAAAAAAATAAAATTGCCTGATGCAATTATTTTGGCAACGGCTAAACATTTGGGTGGAGTTTTATTAACTAGAAATACCGTTGATTTTACAAACATTGATGAAAAAGTAAGAATAGAAAATATTTAAAATTTAGTATCCGAAAAAACATGGAAACAGTTATAGAAAAATTAACATCAAAAGATTTTGCATCAGACCAAGAAGTGCGCTGGTGCCCAGGTTGTGGCGATTACAGTATATTAAAACAAGTGCAAACTATTTTGCCTGATTTAGGTCGTCCAAAAGAAGAGTTTGTATTTATTTCAGGTATTGGCTGCTCAAGTCGTTTTCCATACTACATGGATACTTTTGGTATGCACAGTATTCATGGAAGAGCAACTGCAATAGCTACAGGTTTAAAAGCTACTCGCCCCGAACTTTCAGTTTGGATTATAACAGGTGATGGTGATTCGATGAGTATTGGAGGGAACCATTTTATACATATGTTGCGTAGAAACCCAGATGTAAATGTATTGTTATTTAACAATCAAATATATGGTTTAACCAAAGGCCAATATTCGCCAACAAGTGAGCAAGGTAAAGTTACCAAATCAACCCCAATGGGAAGTGTTGATTATCCGTTTAACCCTATTGCTTTGTCATTAGGAGCCGATGCAACTTTTGTGGCAAGAACAATGGATAGAGACCCAAAACACCAACAAGCAGTGATAAAAAGAGGGTATGATCATAAAGGAACTTCAATGGTTGAAATTTACCAAAACTGTAATGTTTTTAATGATGGTGCTTTTGAAGTTTATACCGAAAAAAGTAGTAAAAAAGAAAATATTTTATTAATGGAAAATGGTAAACCATTAATATTTGGAGCAAATGATGACAAAGGAATTATGTTGGATGGTTTTAAGCCAATTATTGTTAATTTAGCTGATGTATCGGCTAACGATTTGTGGATTCATGATGAAACTGATTTGGTAAAAGCAACTATACTTTCACGCTTTTACGATGACCCAACTCATCCAGACCATAAACCTCGTCCGTTTGGAGTATTTTATGTAAATAATAATAAAAATACTTTCGATGAATTATTTAATGCTCAAATGGATACCGCACTAAGTAAAGGAATGGGCGATTTAGATAAACTAATTGCTGGACGAGAAACTTGGGTGGTGAACTAAAAAAAATATAAAAAGCTGATAATTGAATTCAATAATCAGCTTTTTTTATTTACAACAACTCATTGGCTAGGTTGGCCAACTCACTTCTTTCGCCTCTTTCTAAGGTAATGTGTGCATACATTGCATTGTCTTTTACCCTATCCATTAAGTAAGAAAGTCCGTTAGATTGTGAATCCAAATAAGGTGTGTCTATTTGGTGAATATCACCCGTAAAAATAATTTTAGTCCCTTCTCCTGCCCTAGTTATAATAGTTCTTACTTCTAATGGAGTTAAGTTTTGAGCTTCATCTATAATAAAAATAATATTTGATAAGCTTCTTCCACGAATATATGCCAACGGTGAAATAACAATTTTTTCATTATTAACCATTTCTGTTATTTTCTGATACTCTTTATCCGTTTCCTTCCATTGGTTTTGAATCATTTTTAAATTATCCCAAAGCGGTTCCATGTAAGGATTAATTTTCGATTTAATATCTCCAGGCAAATAACCTATGTCTCTATTACCTAAAGGAATAATTGGTCTTGCTAAATATATTTGTCTGTAATCCGATCGTTGGTGCAATGCACCTGCTAATGCCAAAAGTGTTTTACCAGTTCCAGCCATACCTTGAATAGAAACTAAACTTATTTTAGGATTTAAAACTGCATTTAAAGCAAAAGCTTGTTCCGCATTTCTAGGTTTTATTCCATGTCCGTTTTGTTTGTCAACCTTTTGCATACTTTCTGTTAATGCATCGTAATGACATAAAACTGAATTTTTTTCATTTTTAAGTATAAAATATTGATTGGCTTTAGGCTTGTTTTTCATTACAAATTCATAATGAATAAAACCTTTGGCATATATTTCATCAATTATATTCGATTTTACTTTTTCAATAATTGAGTTTCCAGTATAAAGTCCTTCTAAATCTTTAATTTTCCCTGTTTCGTAATCTTCAGCGTGTAAATTTATTGATTTAGCTTTTAAACGTAGGTTTACATCTTTGGTAATTAAAATTACTTTACAATCAGGATTTTCCTCCTTCATTACCGTTGCAGCATTAATAATTTTATGATCTGCTTTTCGTTCACCAAATATTATTTGAGCATCAATTCCTTTTGGTTTTTCATTCATTATAACCTTAAACTTACCACGTTTTGGTCCGTTTATTGGCATCCAATCTTGTATGGTATATTGACCAGAAAGTTTATCTAAATACCTTATAAACTCTCGCGCTTCAAAGTTTATAGTGTCATTACCTTTTTTAAAATTATCTAATTCTTCTAAAACAGTTATTGGGATTGCTACATTGTGCTCTTGAAAATTTTTAATTGCATTATGGTCAAATAAAATGACTGAAGTATCTAAAACAAATATTTTCTTTTGTGAATGTTTTATTGGTGTTGTGATTTTTTTAATTGCGATTTTTTTCGCAGCTTTTTTAATAACTATTTTCTTCGCCATATTTATTGTAGTATTAAATTATTTAAATCAAAAGTGAATTATAACAAACTAATTTTCTAAATAAACTTTTAAACACATGTTAATTGAGTATTTTTGCATTAAAAAGCAAACAAAAAAAACATGTAATTTCATTGATAAAAAAATTGAAAATAAATTTTTAATCCTTGAATAATTTATAACTATGAAATTTCAACTAGAATTTAATCCAAAAACGCTTTCTATACCAATAAAAACTGCTGATAACCTATTTTGTATTGGCTCTTGTTTTGCTGAAAATATTGCCAAGAAACTTGAGCTTTTTCAATTTAATATTACACAAAATCCAAACGGAATTGTATTCAATCCAAGCTCAATTTTTAAACAACTAAACGACATTATAAGTAACAATAATTTAATATCAAATCAATTAGTAGAAAACGATGGATTGTGGCACAGCATGAATCACCATGGAAGTTTTTCGGGTAGTAACAAACAACAAGTTTTAAACGAAATAAACATAACTACAAATAAAGCGCACCAAGCAATATTAAAAACTGATTATTTATTAATTACTTTTGGATCTGTTTGGGCTTATCAATATTTAAATACAAACGAAATAGTTGCCAATAACCATAAATTAGAGGGAAAATTATTCAATAAAATTTTATTAAACATAAACTTATTAAATCAAGAATTTGAAAGTTTTTATGCAAATTTAAAAAATGTAAATCCGAAAATTAAAATAATTTTTAGTGTAAGCCCTGTAAGGTATATAAGAGATGGTTTACACGAGAATAATATAAGCAAAGCTGTTTTGCACCAATTGGTTTTTAATATTTTGAAAAAATATCAAACCGACTGTTTCTATTTCCCTGCTTATGAAATTGTTATTGACGAACTTCGCGATTATCGTTTTTACAAAGAAGATTTAGTTCATCCTAATCAGTTAGCAATTGACTATGTATGGCAAAAGTTTGTAGAAAATTGTTTTGAAAAAGACTCGAAAATATTTATAAACGAATTTGAAAAATATTTGTTATTAAAAAACCACAAAGCTTTACATATCGATAGCATTAGTTATAAAAAATATGAAGAACAATTGGTTAATTTGCAAAAGAATTTAAAAGAAAAATATCCTTTTTTAATTTTTAAAAATAATGCTTAAAGATATAATAGAACCCGCATTTGACGGTGTAGGAGTTGCTGTAGTTTACGAAAAAAATGAAGATGGTCATTTTGTATGGAATGTATATTTAATAAATTTTAACAACGAAATAATAACAGGTGTATTAGTAAGTAGTAAAGGTTATGGAACCATTAATAATGAAGAAATTAAAACAAGTGTTTTACGACATATGTTAAATGAAATTGACTCGTTAGATTATGGAAAAATAGAGCCCATAAATGAAGATTTGTTTGTTTTAAACAACGAATATTGGGTAAGCTTTTATTTAGATGGAAATATATATGATAGAAAGTTTGTTTTTGTTGCAAACACCATAGAAAAAAACCGCTTAGCTCATATAAATGTAATTGATAAAAAAGGTATTTTGATTATGTAAGAAAGTGTTGAAGTGCGGAATGCGGAGTGACAAAAGTTCGAAGTTTGAAAGTGTTGAAGTGTTAATGTCAAAATAAGGTTGAAAGTTTTAAATTTATTCAAAAATTTGTGAATCTGTGGCTTCTTATTTCAACCCTTCAAATATTTTTTCCAACTTTTGTTTAGCTATAATTTTTTGACCTTGTTCGCCTTCGGCAATAATTCTTTCGCCAACTAAGGCTTTGTAACTACAAATAATTTCGTTATTTACTATACTTTTTATTGTTGCATAAAATAATACTGTTGACCCAACCAATGCTGGACTTTTATGGTTAATTGTTAAAAAAGTGCCAATGCCTTCTTCGTGCTCTTCTTTCATTTCCAATACAAATAATCTACAAGCCCATTCAGCATCTCTACCCAAAGCAAAAGTAGCATAAACAGGGTGAACATTACCGCTTTCAAAAGAAGCACAATCTTCAATTTGAACAAGTTTAGTAAATATTTTAGTGCTGCTTACTTCAAATTTATTAACAATCATGCCGTTTTAATAGTATCATCTAAATACATCACTATTTTGTTTTTATTTGCCACATACTCACTGTGCTTTTTAAAGTGTGCGTTAGCAGAATCAATTGCAACATTTAACTCATATCCCAATAGTAAAATAAAAGTATTGATGTAAATTAACATCATTATTACTATTAAAACTCCAATAGAACCATACACTTTATTATATGCATTAAAATGATTTACGTAATATGAAAATCCGGTAGTGGTAACCAAAATAATTATACAACTAAAAATTGCACCTGGTGAAAAAAATTTCCATTTACGAACTTTTGCTGGAGCATAATAAAATAAAGCAGATACAATACTTAAGCAAATAGCACCTGCAACAAAATAATTTAACCATTGTAATCCTATTTTTGCAACGCCATGTGCTATAAAATCTTTTTTATCTAACCATTTTATTCCAAAACTTGCTCCTGTAATCATTACTACAGAAACTAATATAAGTATTGAAATAAAAAACGCCAAACCTATTGCCACCATTCGTTGTTTCCAAAACGGCCTAGTTTCTTTTATATTGCTATATTTATTTAACGAATCCATTAACGAATGAAAACCGTTGGTTGAAAAATAAATGGCCGATAAAAAACCAAACGAAAGCAAATCGCCTCGTTGATGCTTTAGTATATCTTCCAAAGTATCTTTTATAGTTTCGTAAGCATTGTGAGGAATTAAAGTTGATATAAAAAATAAAATCTTGTCATGGTCTTGTTTTACTGGCAAATACGCAATTACTGTAAAAAAGAAAATAACAGTGGGAAACAATGCTAAAAAGAAAGTAAATGAAAGTGCAGAGCTTCGCATTTGAATGTCTTTTTTTGAAATAGACCTTACAAAAAATTCTAAAACGGCATATAATGAAATATTTTTATGCCCAGGAAAAGAAGCATTTTGTGTAACTCTATAAAGCCACTTTACTGGTTTTGATTGAATTATTTTGTTTCTTTTCATTTTGACAAATATAATAAACACAATTTATAAATGAAGGAATTGTATTTGTGAAATGTATTTATTTTAAAATTTAGCAAATGGAAATGCTATAAATTAAAAATATCAAAAAAAAGGTGATAATTTGTGGAAAAACTACTCCACTTTTCTAACGTTAAGTTTAGGTTAACAAGCGCATTAAACCTATATTTACAAACTATTTAATCAAAAATATTTTTAAATAAATTTAATGGAAGATAAAAGCAATTATTCAGCCGATAATATTCAAGTATTAGAAGGTTTAGAAGCAGTTCGTAAACGCCCTGCAATGTACATTGGTGATGTAGGAGCACGTGGATTACACCATTTGGTTTACGAGGTAGTTGACAATTCGATAGATGAGGCGTTGGCAGGTTTTTGTAAAAATATTACAGTTACCATAAATCCTGGTGAATCGATAACGGTAGAAGATGATGGACGTGGTATACCTACTGGAATGCATGCAAAAGAAGGAAAATCGGCATTAGAAGTTGTAATGACTGTATTACATGCTGGTGGAAAATTTGATAAAGATACTTACAAAGTTTCGGGCGGTTTGCATGGTGTGGGTGTTAGTTGTGTAAATGCACTTTCTACTTTATTGCGAGCTACAGTTTACCGCGATGGAAAAATATGGCAACAAGAATACTCATGCGGTAAACCATTGTATGACGTAAAAATTATTGGTGACTCAGAAAAAAATGGTACTACAGTTTATTTTGAACCTGACGGTAGTATTTTTACTACACTTGAATACAAGTATGATACCATTGCTGCTCGTTTACGCGAATTATCGTTTTTAAATAAAGGCATAACTATTCATTTATTCGATAACAGGCCTGATGAAGAGGGTAAATTGAGACAAGAAACTTTTCATAGTGAAGGGGGGTTAAGAGAGTTTGTGATGTATTTAGATGGTACAAGAGATAAAATTTTACCTGAGCCAATTTATGTAGAAGGCGAAAAAAATGGCGTTCCCGTTGAAGTTGCTATGATTTATAACAACGGTTATACTGAAAATTTACATTCGTATGTAAACAATATTAATACAATAGAAGGAGGAACACACGTTGCAGGTTTTAGACGTGCTTTAACACGAACCTTGAAAGCTTATGCTGATAAAGAAGGCTTATTAAAAAATGTAAAAATTGAAATTAGTGGGGATGATTTTAGAGAAGGATTAACTGGTGTTATTTCAGTAAAAGTTCAAGAACCTCAATTTGAAGGACAAACCAAAACTAAATTAGGGAATAGCGATGTAACTGGTGCTGTTGATCAATGCGTTGGTGAAATGCTAACTAACTATTTAGAAGAAAACCCAAGAGAAGCTAAATTAATAGTTCAAAAAGTAATATTAGCAGCTACTGCAAGGGCTGCTGCAAAAAAAGCCCGCGAAATGGTGCAACGCAAAGGTGCTTTAACTGGAAGCGGATTGCCAGGAAAGTTAGCCGATTGCCAAGAAACAGATCCTGCACAATGCGAAATATATTTAGTTGAGGGCGATTCGGCAGGTGGAACAGCAAAACAAGGTAGAAACCGTGTGTTCCAAGCCATATTGCCTCTTCGTGGTAAAATTCTGAATGTAGAAAAAGCCATGGAACATAAAATTTATGAAAATGAAGAAATAAAAAATATGTTTACTGGTTTAGGAGTTACAATTGGAACTGTTGAAGATGCCAAAGCCTTAAATTTAAATAAATTACGTTACCATAAAATTATAATTATGACTGATGCGGATGTGGATGGAAGCCATATTCGTACCTTAATTTTAACTTTATTTTTCCGTTACATGAAGGAATTATTAGAGTTTGGATATGTATACATTGCACAACCACCTTTGTATTTGGTAAAAAAAGGAAAAGAAGAAGAATATTGTTGGACAGAAGCACAACGCGCTGATGCTGTTATGCGTATAGCAAAAGGTACAAACCCTGATACTGTAGGAATACAACGTTATAAAGGTTTGGGAGAAATGAATGCGGAACAATTGTGGAGCACCACCATGAACCCAGAAACCAGAACTTTAAAACGTGTAAACTTAGACAGTGCGGCTGAAGCAGATAGAATTTTCAGTATGCTTATGGGCGATGAAGTGCCACCTAGAAGAGAATTTATAGAAGCCAATGCCAAGTATGCTAAAATTGATGCTTAGTTTAATTGTCAATAAGCAAACAAGCAATTGGCAATGAACTAAAAACTTGGTAAAAATATCTAAGGACTAAAAAAAAAAGCCGTTTCGATTTAATTGAAACGGCTTTTTTATGGTCAAAATTTTGTTCTTGGTTGCAATTCCTCTACCAACTAATTTTAAGTGAATTTGTAAAACTCTTTAATCAGCAATTCATCGAACTAAATAACAACTAAATATTATTTAAACATTTTTTAAATTTTTACAATCCAGCCAAATTTATCTTCAATTTTTGAAGTTTGAATGTCACCTAATTTTTTATATAACCAATTCGATATTTTTCTTTCTTCTGCGGCTGGTAATTCAAACCTTTCGTTGCGGTAAGCAATGGTTTCAATTTTGGCAATTAAAGCTGCCGTTCCAGTTCCAAATGCATCAATTAATTTACCTTCTCGGGCTGCTTGGGCAATTTCTTCAATATCAATGTGTTTTTCAATAACATTGTAATTGGCATCTTTTAAAAGTTGAATACAACTATCGCGGGTAACACCTTTTAAAATATTTCCATCTAAAGCCGGTGTCAACACTGTTTCATCGCTTAATACAAAAAACAAATTGGTTGTACCTGATTCTTCCACATACCTGTGTTCCTTTCCATCAGTCCAAATTATTTGGTCAAATCCTTCTTTTTTGGCATCGGAAGTTGGTTTCATACTAATTCCGTAATTACCGGCAGCCTTGACCGAACCTGCCATGCCATCGAATGCACGAGTATATTTTTCTTCTACTTTTACTTTAATGGGTTTTGGATAATAGCTATTTACAGGGCAGCAAAAAATAATAAATGAATAATTATTACTTGGCCTTACTCCCACATAATCGTCAGTGGCAAACATAAACGGACGTAAATACAATGCACTGCCTTCTATGGTTGGAATCCAGTCTTGGTCAATATTTACTAATTGTTTTAAACCTTCTATAAATAAAGTTTCTGAAATTTCGGGCATTCCCATTCTAACAGCCGATATATTAAAACGTTCAAAATTATCAAGTGGACGAAACAGTTGAGGGTTGCCATTGGCATCTTTAAATGCTTTCATGCCTTCAAATATTGCTTGCCCATAATGTAAACTCGATAACGCAGGCGAAAAACTAATATTTCCATAAGGTAATATTTCTCCTGTTTTCCATTCTCCATTTTCATAATCTACTCTAAACATGTGATCTGAAAATAATTTACCGAACTCAATATTATTAAAATCGCATGCTGCTATTTTAGATTGAGGGTTTTTGCTAATTTTGAAAACTAATGACATTTAAATTCTAAAAAAAATGAGTGATTTCTTAAAAGTCGAAAATCCATTTATCGAATCATTGTTCGATGAATTTTACGCAGTCAAAGAAAAACAAAATTCTATACAATACAAGTATGAGGGTAATAACCAAGAACGCTTTGTTTTTTTAATAGATAACGTTTTAAAAGATAGTGAAATGATTTTACTGAATAATATCATTCAATCGGGCTTGAAACTAAAAATAGAAGATGTAGCTATTTTAAATTTAAGTATTCAGAACGGAAATGCCAAAATTAGCGATGTAATAATAAGCTTAATGCCTTTAAAAATGATAGTATGGGGTTGCGATGAATGGATAAAAAAAGAAGGATGGAATATTCCATTACATGAATTTGCAAATATTAGAAGCACACGTGTATTTAAAGCCGATGTAATAGAAAAATATAATGCTGATAAAGAATTAAAGTTAAAACTTTGGAACCTTGGTATTAAAAAATTGGTATTATAATGGATTTAATTTTTGCAAGCCACAACGAAAATAAAGTTTTTGAAATAGCCAATTTAGTAGGAAATAAATACAAAATACTATCGCTCAACGACATTAATTTTAAAGAAGATATTATAGAAAACGGCTCCACATTACAAGAAAATGCTTTAATAAAAGCACGAACCATTTTTAGTGAAACAGGTAAAAATTGTTTTGCAGATGATACAGGGTTGCTAGTAAAAAGTTTAAATAACGAACCGGGAGTTTATAGCGCTAGGTATGCTGGTGAACAAAAAAATGCCGATGATAACATGAATTTATTATTGTTAAATTTAAACAACAAAACTGATAGGCAAGCAAAGTTTACCACTGTAATTACCTTAATAATAAATGGCAAAGAATTTATATTTGAAGGTGAATTGGCAGGAAGTATTATTTTAGAAAAAAAAGGCAGTAATGGATTTGGTTACGACCCTATTTTTAAACCAAATGGTTACATTAATACATTGGCACAATTAGATATTACAGAAAAAAATAAAATAAGTCATAGGGCTTTGGCTTTTAAAAAGATGAATGATTTTTTAAAAGTGTATAAATAAATGAACTTTTTTTATACTTAGTTTAAAAGTGAAAATAGCTTTGTTAATTAAGAGCATACAATTTTATAAGTTGTAGGTGCTTTTATCAAACAAAAACATGAGTACTTTTTCTAAAAAAAATTTATTGCTTTTAATCGTTTCCTCTTCATTATTCTTGGTTAATTCCTGTAAAAGAGAAAACACTGTAACTATTAACAATAATAATAGTGGAGAAGGAATTAACAGTTTGAAAATCCCAAGTGGTTTTAATTTTGAAACCACTCAACTAAAAAAAATTAAATTATTTTTTTTAAACCCTCAAGGAAATGTTCATAAAAACATAATTGTAACCATTATGGACAATAGTTTGGAACTAAATGGTAAAGTTTTAGCAAAAGGAAGATCAAATGAAATGGGTGTTTTTGAAACATTGGTTGAAGTTCCTTTATCGCTAAATAATTTAGTTATAAACTCAACTGCTTATAATATTCCTAGAGATGTATTGATTTTAAATAACGACAATATTGTTGCCTATTTAGGCGGACCAAATTATAATCCCCAAACAGTTGATAACCCTAAAAAAATAGGTAAAACCAATTTAGGTAAACAACCCGGCAAACTTTCTACTAAACTTGGAACTTGGAATACCACAACTGGTAAACCCAACTACTTAGAAACTGACGATATTATATCATCTGGTTTTATGACCAGCGTTAATTCATTATTTGTAAATAGAGTAAGCTTACCAAGTAGATTTCCATCTTTATTAGATGATAATTTTTACAGAAGAAATATTTTAACTACCGATCAATGCGATGTATTTATAACATTTGTAAAAGAAGGAGCTGGAAACTTAAACTCATTATTTTATTATACTTATAATGTAAACTACCCTCCTACTTTGCTTACCAATATTGATTCAATTATTTTAGTTTTTCCAAATACTTCATTTACAGGTTCGGGTGGCAATTTAAGTTCTGGCAATAAAGTAAAAATTGGTAGTTTTGGTAAAGATACTGTTATAGCTTTTGGAATTTTATCTGATGGATTTGATGCAAGCAATGGAACTATAAAATCTTTATCTTCAATACCAGGTTATTACGGAAACAAAAGTTTTAATCCTGAAGCAAATGCCGCTTTCCGCCAACATTTAGTAATGTTTTACGAACCAACAACCAAACGTATTGTATTTGCTTTTGAAGATATAGACAGAAGTCCAGGTGGAACAAGTGATAATGATTTTGACGATGTTGTTTATTATGCATCGGTAAATAATATTAACAGTGTTAGTTTAGATAAAATACCTGAGGCACCAAGCACCACCGATACCGATGGAGATGGAATTGACGATAACAATGACGATTACCCAACCGATGGTACAAAAGCTTTTAACAATTACTTTCCTGCATCAAACAGAACTGCAACTGTGGCTTACGAAGACCTTTGGTATTACAAAGGCGATTACGACATGAACGATGTAGTAATGGATATGAGAACAAATGCAATTACCAATGCCAATAACAAATTGGTTCGATTTGAGGCCAATTATTGTTTAAGGGCTTCAGGCGGAAGTTTAAAAACTGCTTTTGTAGTAAATTATCCAATATTAAGATCTAAAATTACTGGCTTAAGTGGCGGTACTGTTGAAACAGATAAATCGAATGCAGTTATAAGAATTTATGATGATGTAAGAGCGCATCAAGCCACTTGGAATACCGTTCCTGGTTCAGGTTATAACGATTCGGTTAACTTTAACTTATCGTTTAACTTTGTCGATTCAACCGATTTAAGTGCATTTGGAGTGAGTTTACACGATCCATTTATTTGGATAAACGAAGTAAACAGAGGCCGAGCTTACGAAATACATTTACCGGGTAAAAATCCTACTTCTACAGCTACTAACGCTTTAGTAGGTTTAGGCGATGACGATACCCAATTGCTTGGCACTAAAAAATATTTAAGTAAAAACAATTTGCCTTGGGCAATTGCCATACCTGAAAGGTTTAATTACCCGAACGAACGACAAGAAATAACCCAAACCTATTTAAAATTTGCTGCTTGGTCGCAATCAGGAGGAACAATAAATAGGGATTGGTATTACAACTTACCCGGTTATAGAGACAATAGTAAAATATACGTTAGGCCATAACTGTAAAGTTGGTTTACTGAAAAGCCCTTTAAACTATTTATTTACAGGGCTTTTTTGATTGGTAAAACTACTTGTTGCAGGCGAAGACGAATGCAACGGCAAATGGAATTGTAAAAAAATATACCACAGCTCTCGCAAGTGTTAAGCGAAGCGTCACTTGTGAGTATATGTAAAT
>JBAXCN010000079.1:0-13623 GCA_037141455.1 Bacteroidota bacterium | reverse complement strand
GTAACCTGTGCAGTAAATGCTTTGGTGGAAGCCACTCCAATTTCAGGACCCGCATGGGTATAAGCACCCGCATCGGTTAAACGAGGAATAGATGAACCCACTACATTACAAACTCCAAATATGGTTGCACCTTTGCTTTTAGCCAACTCTAAGGCAGCTAAAGTATCGGCAGTTTCACCACTTTGCGAAATAGCAATTACAAAATCGTTTTCATCAATAATGGGGTTTCTATATCTAAACTCAGATGCATATTCCACTTCAACAGGAATTCTGGCAAAGTCTTCAAATAAATATTCACCTACCAACCCAGCATGCCACGATGTACCACAACCTACAATGATAATACGTTTGATATTTTTAAATTTGTCTTCAAATTTATCAATACCAGCCATAGTAATAATACCTTCATTTATATGAATTCTTCCTCTGTATGAATCAAGAATTGAACGGGGTTGTTCAAATATTTCTTTCATCATAAAATGTTCGAAACCGCCTTTTTCAATACTTTCAAGGTTAATTTCTAACTCTTGAATGTAAGGCGTTTTAATTGTATTGTCTATCGTTTTTATAGTCAATTCAGTTCCTTTAATGATGGCAATTTCACCATCATTTAAATAAACCACATTTCTAGTATATTCAACAATTGGAGTAGCATCGCTTGCTATAAAATGTTCTCCATCGCCAATTCCTAAAACCATAGGGCTTCCTTTACGGGCACCTATTAAATAATTAGGATCTTTTTTACTTAAAATAACAATTGCATAAGCACCAATAACCTGAGTTAAACTCATGCGAACTGCTTCTTCAAAACTAACCTCATTGTTTTTATGAACCTCTTCAATTAAATGAATTAATACTTCTGTATCGGTTTCCGATTTAAATTCGTGCCCACGTTTAATAAGCATTTCTTTTAATGAAGCATAATTTTCAATAATTCCATTATGGATTATTGCAAATTCACCATTTCCACTTAAATGTGGATGTGCATTCAAATCGTTAGGAACACCATGAGTAGCCCAACGGGTATGACCCATACCAGTATGTGCAGCAGTATTCTGAGAACCAATTGAAGCTTCTAAATCTGCTACCTTTCCAGTTTTTTTATAAATTTTAAATTCTTTGCTTTCATCTAATAAAGCAACTCCTGCGCTATCGTAACCACGATATTCTAAACGTTTTAGTCCTTTTAATACAATCGGACAGGCTTCTCTATGACCTATATAAGCTACTATTCCACACATAATTATGCAATATTATTTAAAAATTTTGATATTCTAAAGTTTTCTTTGTGTTAACAAAATCGGCTGACTTATTAATAGCTGATAACAATGGTTTTGAGTTTTGAATAAACAATTCAAATTCATTAAAAGTCAAAGCTTGCTCTCCATCACTTAAAGCCTTTTCAGGATTTGGATGTACTTCTATCATCAAGCCATCTGCACCTGCAGCAATAGCTGCTAATCCCATTTTATTTACAAAAGCTGCTTTACCAACACCATGGCTTGGATCTGCAAAAACAGGTAAATGAGAAAGTGATTGCATTAAAGGAATTACACCTAAATCGAATACATTTCGGCTTTGCATATCAAAACTTCTTATCCCTCTTTCGCATAAAATAACATTTTCGTTGCCACCACACAAAATATAATCCGCAGCCAAAAGCCATTCGGTAGCTTTAGCGCTCATTCCTCTTTTTAGCATTATTGGCTTATTAGTTTTACCTAATTCAGCTAATAGCGAAAAGTTGCTCATATTTCTAGCACCAATTTGTATAATATCAGTATGGTTATAAACTTCTTCTAGGTTACTTAAATCCATCAATTCGGTAACAACCCTTAAGTCATTTTTTACGGCAGCTTCTTTTATAAATTTTAAACCTTTATTTCCCAACCCTCTAAAACTATAAGGCGAGGTGCGAGGTTTAAAAGCTCCACCTCTGATAAATTTTACTTGTTGATTTTTTAAAAATTCAGCTACAACGTGTATTTGATCTTCCGTTTCAATTGAACATGGACCAGCTATTAAGTTTAAATCGTTTCCACCAATTTCAATGCCTTTTACATTAAAAACAGTATTGTTTTTATATTGCTTTGACGATAATTGGTAAGGTGTTGAAATTTCAATGATTTCATCAATAAAATCAAACTGATTTAACAATTCGGTTTGTTTTAATATTGGGACTATCAATTGTTTATTAAAATCTTGATAAAAAAATTCGTAACTGTTTGTTTTTAAAAAAAATTGAATGTTGCTAATTTGATTAGCATTGGTAGTATTGTTTAATTTAATTATCAAAATAAAATGCGCTCCTTATTTTATAACTGAATAATTTAAATTTAGTTTCAAATTTTTAGCATCTATTACAACTCTTCTTGCTGAAGTTTGAAAAATAGATCCAACAGTGCTATTAGGAACAATGATACTTAATCCGTAATGAAGATTTATATTTTTCTCTTTTAAGTTCTTTAAAATAAAATTCAATTCCCGTGCAATATTAAATCGATATTCACCATTATTAACCGAACCTCCTAAATAAATAAAACTTTCACTGTAGGTGTCAACTGTCAATATACTTCTACCAAGTGAATCGGTTGAAAGTAGATTGATTTGATTGGGAATTTTAAAAATATCGGTTGAAAAACCTCCTAAAGCTTTCACTACAATTTCTGCTTTTTGAATGGCTAATTGTGGTGTAGAAATCAATCTGCGTAAAATAGAATCTGGTATAAAAATTCTAACTTTAGTACCTGCAATGGCTTGTAAAAAACTAGTATCTCTTTTTTGATTAGGACTAAATCTTGTAGTTAAAGGTTGCGTTAAATTCGAATTGTTATTTTCGTATTTATTATACCTAGGATTTCCAAGTAAAATAGGAAATTCAGCTCTTAACCTGTTGGTATCGTTTTTATAATAAACTACTAAATTAGTAAAATTTGAATTTAAATTTAAATACCAAAAACCACCTTGATTTGTATTAAAATTACTTTCATCAACTATAGCAAATCCTTTAAATAAATCGTAAAAATCGGATGAATTAAAAGTGTTTTTATTTTGAATTTTCAACTTAAAATCATCATTCAATTTAATTCTAATACTAGGTGGAATTTTTACGGTACTATTTATATAAGTATTTGGAATGCTATCGCTTGGAGCAATTTTAATATTAGCTGAACCTATTTGGTTTGGTAATTTATTGTAATTTCTATTAGAATAATAAATTGAATCGCCAATTAGTTTTTCATTGAGTTCATATACCTTTAAAGTATGGGCTTCGTTTAAATTTCCAATATACGTAGTATCATTTCCAATTCTTAATTGTAAAACAACTGAATCGACAGTTGCGTTGGTACCTAAACTAAAAGAGGCTGCTGCTGCCGGAATAGAATATGAAGTTAAAATAGTGGCATTTGATTTACCAAAAATAGGATCATTAATAGCACCCAAAATATACAGAGATTGCCTATGTGTAGCCAATGAATCCATAGCGCAAGTGTATGATTGTAAACCTACTGTTTCAAAAGTTGAATTGAAGGTAGAATCAGGATTTATAAACCCAACATTAAGTGTATTGACATCTTTTTTGCAAGATGAAAGAACAAGTGTAACAACACTTATTAATAGAATAATATGTTTGATAATTAGTAGGTTTTTAGTTTTGACTTTGCAATAATTCTTCATACAAATTGTCGTATGCATCGCCATATGAACCTTCCACATGATCGTGCATTAACTTACCTTTTTGTTTTTTAATAAATTTAGAAACTTCAGCATCTATTCCATCGCTTGCTTTAACAATTGCATCGGCATGTGTAATACCTGTAATATATAAAGCAGTACTGTCTGATTTTGCTAAAGTGGCAACTTGTTTGGTATCAATTTCATTTAAACCAGCTTTTCTCGAAAAATCTTTTCCTAAACTTTCTTCAAACTGATTTTCGAAAACCGAATACACCACTTTTGCATTTCTAAACACTGGTTCATCTTTATAAATAGTTTTAATATACAAAGGAACCAAACTAGTCATCCACCCTTGGCAATGAATAATATCGGGCTGCCAACCTAATTTTTTTACTGTTTCTAAAGCACCTTTACAAAAGAAAATGGTACGCTCGTCATTGTCGTTATAAAAAACATTTTTATCGTTTGCAAAAACAAATTTACGGTGAAAATAATCTTCATTATCTAAAAAATAAACTTGCATTTTTGCTTCTTGAAGCGATGCAACTTTGATTGTTAGTGGATTATCGTTGTCATCAATGGTAATATTAATACCCGACAACCTGACTACTTCGTGTAATTTATTTCTTCTTTCATTAATACAACCAAATCGTGGCATTAACACACGAATTTCATTGTTTTTTTCTTGGATTGCTTGTGGCAATCTTCTTGCTAATTCACCAACATTGGTTACTTGCAAATAAGGGGTCATTTCTGAAGAAATAAAAAGAACTTTTTTCTTGGCCATATTAAAACTTTCTTTTAAAAAAGTATACAAATTTACGATAATGTTAATATATTGATTAATATTGGAGGCAAAAAAAAATAAAAATTAGTCAACATACTGTAAATCATACATAAGTGATTGTAATAAAAACTACGAAAGAGCTACAAAATTACCTAAACGGCCAAAAAAGGGATGGAAAAACCATTGGATTTGTTCCCACAATGGGGGCATTGCACGAAGGCCATCTTTCTTTAATCAAAAAATCGATGGCTGAAACTGACATAACCGTTTGCAGTATTTTTGTAAATCCAACCCAATTTAATAACTCAACAGATTTAGAAAAATACCCTATTAAACCAGCTGAAGATTTTCAATTATTGGCTCAACAAAATTGTACCGTTTTATTTATGCCTTCAGTTTTAGAAATGTATCCAAATGGACAAATAAAAAACATAGAAGATTATGGAAACATAACTAAAGTTTTTGAAGGCGAAAAAAGACCAGGACATTTTGATGGTGTAATTATAGTTGTTTCAATATTTTTAGAAATTATAAAACCCAATAAAACTTTTTTTGGGCAAAAAGACTACCAACAATGCCTCGTTGTTAAAAATTTAATAAACAAAAATTTTCCAGAAATATCGCTTTTTATAGAACCAACTTTGCGAAATGAAAATGGTTTAGCGCTAAGTAGCCGAAATGCCCACTTATTAAAACATGAATTATCAGAAGCAGAAGCAATTTCGAAAGCATTATTTAGTATAAAAGAAAATTGGGGTTTAAATACCATAGAACAGCTTATTGAAAATGCAAGTAATATTATTAGCGAAAAAAAAAGTTTAAAAATTGAATATCTAAATATTTGTAATTTAAATGATTTAAGTGTTTTATCAGGAAATTCGAGTAACTATGATGAAGCTGTTATATTGACTGCTGTTTTTTGTGGAGAGGTAAGGTTAATTGACAATTTAATTGTTTACAAGTAATGATTTAATTTAAAAGTAGGCTTGTACTTTTGTTTTTTTAATAAAAATGAAACTTAAATACCTATTCCTTCAACTAATTGCTTTTTATTTTATTATAATTAGTTGTAACAATAATTCAAAGAAAGTAAATTCTGAAAAACAAACCATTTACGGCACTTGGCTTTTAGAAAGCTTGCTAAACTATGTTGATTCAACTAAAAAAATTTTGGGACACAAACAATTTTTTTGTTCAGAAATAATAATAAACAAAAATTCGGACAGTGCAATAATTGTAAATGGCGATTTTGAGTTTTGGAAAACAAAATATGATAGCATTTCTGAAACTGAAATTTCTCTAATGCATTTATCCCACATGCCACATAGCAATTTATATTTAACAGAAGAAAATAAATTAATTTATTATGATTCGGCTGCTAAAAAAACATTTTATTTTATAAAAGCCATTAATAATCCAATAGTTAAACCTAACCTGGATTTACCAGCTATGAAATATGAAATTAATAAAAATTTATTTTCACATACTTTTATTGATTTAGAAACTAAAAAGAAAATTTCATTTTCCGGATTAAACGAAGTAAAAGGAGACAAAGAATTTTCAAATTATCAAACTTATATAAACAACGAAATTGCAGATATGAGTGAAGATAATATTATGAATTGGTATAATTTAAAAACTAAAAAAAGCAAATTAACCATTTGGGAAATAAAAGCAGATACCTTAAAAATATATACTACTTTTAATACCGAATGCGATGAATGTAAACCTTTTTATGAACGAGGAGTAATTTGGAAAACCCTGTTGAAAATAAAATGATAGACGAAAAATTTAACCCTTGGAAAACCAAAAGCATAAAAACCACCTACGAAAATAATTGGATTGAAGTAGAGCACCACGAGGTAATTAATCCAAGTGGAAACGATGGTATTTATGGCAAAGTTCATTTTAAAAACTTGGCAATAGGTATAATTCCGCTCGATGAAAATAACAATACTTGGTTAGTAGGCCAATTCAGGTATCCATTAAACAAATACAGTTGGGAAATACCTGAAGGTGGAGGAAAACTTGGAATAAATCCTTTGGATAGTGCAAAAAGAGAGTTATTAGAAGAATGCGGATTAGAAGCCAACGAATGGACTGAATTATTGCAAATGCATTTAAGTAATTCGGTGAGCAACGAGCTAGCAATTATATATGTAGCCAAAGGGTTGGTTCAAAAACAAGCAGAACCAGAAGACACCGAACAACTACAAATTAAAAAAGTTCATTTTTCTGAAGCGTTTAAAATGGTTATGGATGGAACAATTACTGATAGCATGTCAGTTGCTGCAATATTAAAACTTAAACTTTTAGGTGTTTAATAGTTGTTAATTTTATTATTAAATTTATTTTTAATTACATACACCAATAGTTATTTTGCTCATTACATTTGCATAATAGTAAGTTAACTTAATGGAAAGTCAAATTAAGCAAAGAATTTTAATAGGAGTATTTATATTTATTGGATTTATTTATGTAATAAGGCTGCTAATGCTTCAAATTTTTGACGATAGCTATATTCGTTATGCTCAAAATAATGTATTACAAGAACAAACCATATACCCAGCCAGAGGTTTGGTAATGGACAGAACCAACGATTTATTAGTTTATAACGACAATATTTACGATTTATTTGTAACACCTGAACAAGTAAAAAATTTGGATACTAATTCTTTTTGCGATGTAATAGGGATAACTAAGGATGAATTTATTGCCCGTTTTGAAAGAATAAAACGACAAAAAGGGTATGCCATTTACAGACCTTCTATTTTTGAAAAACAACTTACTATTAAAACTTATGCAAAATTTCAGGAAATGCTTTTCGATTTTCAAGGATTTTATGTTGATGTAAGAACCGATAGAAAATACAAATACAGTAATGCTGCCCACATAATGGGTTACATAGGCGAGGTTACCGAAAAAATGATAGAAAACTCGGATGGATATTACCGCTTAGGCGATTTCATAGGAATTAGTGGTGTAGAAAGAACTTATGAAAAAGAATTAGGTGGAATAAAAGGCGTAAGATATGTATTGGTTGATAGTAAAAGCAGAAGCCAAGGAAGATATAAAAGCGGAGAATTTGATACAGCAGCCGTTGTTGGAAAAAAAATTAATTTAACTATTGATCAAAAGTTGCAAGAATTTGGCGAAACTTTAATGAAAAATAAAATTGGAAGTGTAGTTGCCATTGAACCAAACACAGGTGAAATACTTTCCATGATAAGTAGTCCAACTTACGACCCCAATTTATTTGTAGGTAGAGAAAGAGGAAACCATTACATGGAGTTATTGCAAGATCCCACAAAACCACTTTTTAATAGACCAATTGCAGCACCTTATCCTCCGGGTTCTATTTTTAAAGTAATTATGAGCTTAATAGGCCAGCAAGAAAAAGTTTTATTTCCTACAACAGCTTATGGTTGTGGAGGTGGCTTTAACTATGGTGGTTTACATGTTGGTTGCCACCCCCATGGTTCACCATTGCCATTGCAAAGCGCCATTATGGTTAGCTGTAATGCCTATTTTTGCCATGTTTATAGAACGGTAGTTAATAATCCAAAATACAGAAAAGTAGAAGATGCTTACAACAAACTATACGAACACTTGGCAAGTTTTGGAATGGGTAGAAAGTTGGGTGTAGATTTATATAGTGAAGGAACTGGTTTTGTTCCTAAGGCAACCTACTACGACAAAATATATGGTAGAAATAGATGGCAAGCACTTACAACTATTTCATTAGGAATTGGCCAAGGTGAATTAGGAATTACTCCGTTACAAATGGCTAACGCAACCGCTTTAATTGCAAACAGAGGTTATTTTATTACGCCTCATATTGTGAAAAAAATTGAAGGCAAAAAAAATCCAAACCCAGAATACAATGTAAAACATTGGTGCACTGTAGATACTAGCTATTTCCCTGTGGTTATAAACGGTATGGAAGATGTGGTAAACCATGGAACTGCTTATATTGCTAAAATACCGGGAATAGCTATTTGTGGCAAAACAGGAACAGCACAAAATCCTCATGGAAAAGACCATTCTATATTTTTTGCATTTGCACCTAAAGATAATCCCAAAATAGCAATTGCTGTAGTGGTTGAAAATGCTGGTTTTGGAGCCACATGGGCTGCGCCAATTGCCAGTTTAATGATAGAACAATATTTAACTAAAAAACACAATACACGTCCTGCCCTAGTGGAACGTATGATAAAAGGAAATTTAATTCGTAAATCAATAATTAATGACTCAGCAACAATTAAAACCAGCAAGAATTGATTGGCTAACCATCATGCTTTACATAGTTTTTGTAATTGGAGGTTTATTATGCATTTACGCTTCTGTTTACAAAGAAACCAATCCATATATTTACGATATGAATATGAACTATGGCAAACAGTTATTATGGATAGTAATTTCGGCATTTATAGCAATGCTTATTTTATTAGTTGATGAAAAATTATTTTATGCTTTTGCCTATGGTTTTTATGGGTTAACAATTATTTTATTGCTTGCTACTTTTGTTATAGGAACCGAAATAAAAGGCAGTAGTAGTTGGATTAGAATTGGTGGATTTCAAATTCAACCCGCTGAGTTTGCTAAATTTGGTGTGGCTTTAGCTTTAGCTAAATATTTAAGTGGATATAATATTGACTTTAAGAATTGGAAAGTTAAAGCTATTTCTTTTCTTATTATTCTTTTGCCTATGGCAATTATTTTATTACAAAATGAAACAGGTTCTGCATTAGTTTTTGCTTCGTTTGCTATAGTTTTATACCGCGAAGGTTTACCTGGATGGTTATTAGTAATTGGGGTATTATTAATAGTTTTAACCATAGTTGCATTATTATTGAAACCTTTATATATAATAATATCATTGGTTGTAATTGCCTCTGCTTTTTTATTTTTGGTAAGAAGAACGCAGCTTTTAATTTTTTTAACATTTGGCATTGTTCTTTTCTCATCGGCTTATGTAAGTAGTATTGATTATATTTTTGAAAATGTAATGCAAGCCCACCAACGAACCAGAATAAATGTTCTTTTGGGAAAAGAAGTTGATTTAAAAGGAGCTGGTTATAATGTTCAACAATCGCTTATTGCAATTGGATCGGGAGGTGCTTTTGGCAAAGGATATTTAGAAGGAACTCAGAATAAATTTAGGTTTGTACCTGAACAAAGTACCGATTTTATTTTTTGTACAATAGGTGAAGAATTTGGCTTTTTAGGATCGTTTATATTTATTACTTTATATGTTGTTTTACTATGGCGGTTAACAATAATGGCAGAAAGGCAAAGAAGTAAATTTAACAGAATATACGGCTACAGTTTGGTAGGAATATTATTTTTTCATTTTTTAATAAATATAGGAATGACTTTGGGTTTAATGCCGGTTATAGGAATTCCATTGCCATTTATTAGTTACGGAGGATCAGCTTTGCTAAGCTTTACAATTTTGCTTTTTATATTTATTAGGCTTGATGCAAATAGAGTAAACGAACTGAAGAATTTTGAATAAAAAAAGCCTTGATTGTAGTTTCAATCAAGGCTTTTTAACTTATACAGTAGCGTGCGATATTCTTTCTAAAGCAGCTTTATTTAAAATTTTAATTCTTTTACCTTCAAAATCAATGTATTTATCCGACTTAAATTCAGAAAGCAATCTTATTAAAGTTTCAGTTGCAGTTCCTACTATATTAGCCAAGTCTTCGCGAGGCAAACTAATAGGTATAACGGGTTCTTCCTCTACCGATTTTGTTGCAAATGTTTGGTGCAAATATAAAATAGTTTCAGCTACTCTTTCTCTTACACTTTTTTGAGCTAAACTTTGAACTTTTTCATTATTCAATCCCATATCGTGACAAAGCGTTTTAAACATTTGTTTATTTATTTCTCCATTGCCTTGCAATAAATCGAGGAATACTTGGCGAGGTATAAAACAAGCTGTAACATCTTCAACACAAGTAGCTGTAGCCGTTAATGGTTCATCGGCAATTACTGCCCTGTAGCCTAAAAATTCACCTTCTTTTACAAAGCGAAGAATTTGTTCTTTACCATAATTATTACTTCTGGTTAATTTTACTATACCACGAGTGATGCAATAAATACCTAAAGGTAAATTATCTTCATAAAAAATTGATTGGCCTTTTTTATACTGGCCACACGACTTAGCATTCATTACTGCCAAGGTTTCCTCGTTGTTACAGTATTTCATAAACGAAATGGCCTTCGAGTCGCACATTTCACATTCAAATTTTACTTTCTGCATAGTAAAAATGGGGGGTTAATTATGATTCAAATATATAATCCTATCTGTTTAACAAAAAATTAAAAAGCAAATTATTTTCCGATTCTAATGTTTTTGCTATTTTATTGTTAGTTATATAACAATCAAAGTAAGGTAAAATGTTTTGTAATTCAGCTATTAAATTATTTTTACCCCAAATAATATCCTCAAAATAATGTTCAAAACTTTCTTCCCCATATTTTTCCAAAAGCAATTTATAATCGTTTTCGGTATAGCCAATATTTTTTTTGTAAAATAAATGATACAAATCGTGCATCACATTATCTAAACTATACAATCCATTTGAGTTTTTAATAATTATTAAATCGGCAAGCATTGCTGCCAACATGCCTTCAATATAAATACTTACTTTGCGTTCAGGAACTCCCATAACATAACCATCAAGCCAAGTATCAAAACTCGATTCGGCAACTGAATAATTTTTATTTCCTAAATTGGTAATGTGTCTTTGAAAATCGTTGTTCCAACTCTCGGCATATTGTTCCCAACTCCAAACCCCACTTCGCAATAACATTAAATCGCCATAATAAGTGGTAACACCTTCATATACATAACCTAAAGTACTGTAATTTTCTTTTGTAAAATCGTAAGGCAACATTTCGGCTGGGCGAATTCTTTTAATATTCCATAAATGAAAAAGCTCATGGCTACTTATTGCCAATAAGTCGTTATAAAAATCATCGTATAGCGAATCGGTTCCTTGCCCCATTGTAATTACAGTACTATCAGCGTGTTCTACTCCATGACGGAAAGCGTTTGGTAGCATTTGATATAAGAAATGATAATTTTTGCAAGGCATTTCTTTAAAAATATCAATTTGAGTTTTGGCATATGCCAATGTATCTAACTCCAATTGTTTTAAATCAATTACATGTTTACCTTGAAACCAAAAATGAAAAGTAGTTTCGTTCAACTTAAATGATTTATGTTGCAAAGTAGCGCTTGCAATAAAAGGACTATCAGCCAATTGATCAAAGTTTTGTGCTACAAATGTTTTATTAATAACAGGTAACTGACAAGCAATTTTATAGTTTTCTGGTACGTTTAAAGTAACCTCAAATGTTTCATCCATTTTGCCTACTTCATACATAAAACAATGAACTGGGTTTACATATATTTGTTCTAAATTTATAAAACAAGCACCTGCATCTAACTGATTTGCATAATATTCGTAACAAATAGTAATTTCGGTATTTTGATTAGTATTAAAAATTTTCCAACTGTCTTTTGTTACTTTTCTATGTTTTAACAACTCACCATTTTTTGCCTTTGCTTTAAAACCTCTAATGTTTTTAGCAAAGTTTCCTAACTCATACCTTCCCGGTCTCCAAGCAGGAAGTTGAAGATTAATTTCAGTTGAATTGACATTTATTTTAGCTTCAATTTCAATAAAATTTTCTAAAGCCTTGTTTATTGATATTTGGTATTTCATATTTGTTGCAAAATATGAACATAGCCATTATAACTGCAATTTTTTCTGTAATTATGTTATTAATTTTTACAGCCCTTTCGTTATTACGTACACAAAATATGACATTACAGCTTGTATATGTGGTAGTTGCCGCATTTAATATAGGCATTATTTCGTGCATAATAATTGTAAATTACGAAAATAAATCGGCATTAATATGGCCAGGTTTGTTTATTATTATGCTTGTAAATAAAGTAATAGAAATAAATAAAAACTTACGTTAATAATTTTTTATCACCCATCATTAAAAAAAATAATATTGCACTGTGAAAAAATACATTTTAATTTTACTTAGCTTTTTTACTTTATCAGGCACTTTACAAAAAAAAAGTGAGGCAGATTTATTGATAGATAAAATAAGCAAACGCTACAAAAAGTTTAAGTCAATAAAAGCCGATTTTACTTATTCAATAGAAAGTAAAGCGGAAAAAATAAACGAAAAACAAAAAGGAACAATTGTAATTAAAGGCAATAAATTTAGGTTAGATATTGCGGGTCAAACTATTTTTTGTGATAATAAAACCCAATGGACTTACAGCAAAGAAATAAATGAAGTAAATATTCAACATTATAAACCCAAAGAAGGGGTTATGAAATTAGATGATATATTTACAATGTACAATAAAGGATTTGTAAGTAAAATTGGTGAAACCATAAAAGAAGGTGGGCGAGATTTAACTATTATAGAATTGGCACCTAAAGACAAAAAGAAAAATTATTTTAAAATAAAATTATTTGTAGAAAAAAATAATCAGCAAATAATTAAAACAATAGTTTACGATAAAAATGGTAGTGTGCATACTTATAGCATTACCAATCAAATACCAAATATTAAGTTTGAAGACAATTACTTTACTTTTGATGCAAAAAAATATCCAAATGTAGAGATTAATGACATGAGATAACTATGAGAAAAGCACTCAATTTTTTAATTATTTTATTAATAATAACACTTTTGGGTGGGGTTTTTTGGTTCGTGTATACACCCGACAAGTATAATATTTCAGATATAGACAATTTAGTTGAACAAAACTTTAAAGTTTATCCAAACGAATACACTTCTTCATTAAAATTTACTGACTCCACAAGTTTAGCATTAACAGCCATGAAGTTTTATACTTTAGGAGACTATAAAGTGGCTATGGAAACATTTCAAAAATATGAACCTGAGCCTAAAGATGATGGATACTATAATTTATACCTGGGAATTTGTTATTATAAAATTGGATATAATAGCATTGCAGTTGGGCATTTTGAAGAATCTATGTCCTCGTTTAAAATGTTTAACGACAAATGTGTAGCAAAATGGTATTTATGTTTGGGATTATTAAAATCGAACAGAGTTAAAGAAGCTAAGGTATTGCTAAAAGAACTTGTAAA
>JBAXCN010000078.1:0-13667 GCA_037141455.1 Bacteroidota bacterium | reverse complement strand
GACATGACTTAGTGTTCCGCTTGACATGACTTTTAAATTCAGGTCAGTTCGAGCGAAGTCGAGAACGGTTACAATGTCTCGACTTCGCTCGACATGACTTAGTGTTCCGCTTGACATGACTTTTAAATTCAGGTCAGTTCGAGCGTAGTCGAGAACGGCATGAATGTCTCGACTACGCTCGACATGACTACCGACTACGCTCGACATGACTACCGACTACGCTCGACATGACTTAGTAGCTTGGAATGACTTTTAAATTCAGGTCAGTTCGAGCGAAGTCGAGAACGGTTACAGTGTCTCGACTACGCTCGACATGACCTAGTATTCCGCTCGACATGACTTAGTTTGACTTTTAAATTCAGGTCAGTTTGAGCGAAGTCGAGAACGGCATGAATGTCTCGACTACGCTCGACATGACCTAGTATTCCGCTCGACATGACTTAGTGTTCCGCTTGACATGACTTTTAAATTCAGGTCAGTTTGAGCGAAGTCGAGAACGGCATGGATGTCTCGACTACGCTCGACATGACTTTATGGTTACGCTCGACATGACTTCCGACTACGCTCGACATGACTTTTTATTCCCTCGACATGATGGATGTTTAATAACCCTCAAAAGCCCAAGATTACTCTTGGGCTTTTTGGGTTTTGATTGATGAGGACACTAACTAAGGACGAAATTTTTTAATTATCTAATATTTGAATCGATTTAGTTTTGCTCATTTCCGATTCAGCACCTTTGCTAGTTACTACTCTAACTGCATAATTATATATTTCATTTAATTTAGGTACTTTATTTCTATAAGTAAAAACGCCATTTGAATATGCTAGCACAGCACACCTTTGTAATTCATTATCTCCAGTTGAGCTATAAACTTGAAAAAAAACTTCTTCATTTACTGATTTATTTGCTTTGTAATTCCAGGTAACAACTATCTCTTTTGAATCATTGTCATAAACAGCTTTAAATGATTCTACACCGTTTCTTATTCCAGAATCATAAGTTCTGCCCTTTTGAATAAAACTAAAATTTGAAACATTATTAGATGAATCAGAAGAAGTTAATTTATAATAATAAGTTTTTTCTGCAAGTATAGCTCCATCAAAAAATATGGTATCATTTGGTTTTATAGTTCCCAAATCTTCAAAATTAGCATCATTTTCAAACGAACGGTATATGTTCATATTAACTACATCGGAACTACTGCTTGGAATAATATTTAATATTAAGCAAGTATCAGTTGGTATAATTGACGTTAATACGGGTGATACTGGTGGAATAATATCTGGGCGTGCTACTTTAATAATTTTTGATGATTTAGATGTGTTATAATTTCTATCCAAAGCAAATGCTTTATAGTACACAAACTTGGTTAAAGAATTTAAAGTAATGGTATCATGAAAAAGGGTATCAAACCTATTTATTTTAAAGCTAGAATCTTTACTAAAATTCTCAATAATTGTTGAAAATTCATGATCTTCCTGATTGGCTTGCATAATTCTAAATCCCATAAAATCATTTTCTGGATTGGGCATTAATTTTAGCGTTACCAATCCGTTTGTATCACTTTTTGCTGAAATCCAAACTGGCTCTCTTGGAGGTGTGGTATCGGTTTTTAATAAGTAAGCAGGGCTTGATGTAAAAATATTTCCAGCAGTATCAATGGTTTGAATAACATAAAAATTTTCATTATCCATATCAATAAGCGGATCGATGAACGAGGTAGTTTTGGGTGATAATATATTTGGGGTTAATAATTTAGTAAAAGGTCCATTTTTATTAGTTCCTCTTCTAACCTTAAATCCAACTAAATCGCTAGGGGCGCATTGTAATTCCCATTTTAATAAAGCCTTTGTTCCTGGAGTTGATTCTGGATTAGGAACAAAAATACAACTAACTGGGGTTCTATCTCTTGCCATTGCTTTGCAGCTTCCAACAAGTATTTCATCTGCAAACAGCGTATGGCCAATTAATTTATATATATAGGGTTTGTACATTACTACTGTTGTGTCGAACTCAATACCTATTTCGTTTTGGTTTGAATCTAAAATTTCACCTATTACTATTAAACTTTTATTCAATCTTTGAAAAGTTAATCCATTATCTTCTGAACGATCTAAGCTATAACCAATTATAGGGTAGTTTGGAACTTTCCATTTTAATTCAATGCTAATTTCATTTTCTGTAGGATTTATAATTGTATTATTAGCTAAATTAGGGTTTACTGCTTCTGCTTCCATTTCTGAGCCTTGAAACTTTTCATTTTTTTCTGCACCTATTGGTTCAATTTTGTACCTATACTTTTGGCCTTTTGTAATGTTTCGGTCTACCCAACGTAAACCCAAGGCATCAGCAGTTTTATTATCCATACATGAACCTATGATTATAAACAAAAAACCCAATTCATTTTGAGACTTTGCATTCACTATTTCCCCCAAATTTGCTAATCCGCTTGGAAGGTATTTTTCATTATTATAAATTAATTCATAACCCAAATTAAGGTACTTGTATGTTTGCAACGAAGTGTCTTTAATTGCCTTTAGCGTTTTTTGCCAATTATTTTTAGTCCATGGTTTTACCAACGATACTTCAGCATATTTACCTATTTTTTCACTTTCAAAATCTGCTCTCAAAATGCGATATCCATTTTCTATTCCTTTCAAAAACAGTTGCCTATCTTCAATTATCCAACGCAGGATAATACTATCGGTTCCATTCCTGGTTACCAATCCAAGTTTTGGTAAATTGTTCTCTTTACTGTTTTTTTGTGCCACTAACACGCTTGTAAAAAAGAAGTAAAGCATGGATAAACATATAAAATATTTTATTTTCATAATACTGTTTCTGTTCGTTTTTATGGTGAATACTAATTGTTTTTTATTTATTTACTATGTGTAGTAAATGCTACTTCTTTTGTTCTTTTGGTAATCTCAACTCCTTTTGAAGTTTTAGCAACTACCCAATTATTCCCTATTTTTTCATATAAAGTAGCCTCAAACTGAGTTTGATAACATTCACTATTACCAAATTTATTTCTAGCCTCTCCATCTAGAAGAGAACTACCTACTTCCCACCAAATTTCATTCCCACTTTTCTTTTTCTTGAAATGAAAACTTGTTTGTTTCCAACCCCAACTTAATGGCTGAGTTGAACATGCTTTTATTTGCCACTCAACTAAAACTTTAAAAGTTTTGGTAACTTTCACAGAATCTTTTATTACATCAATGGTAAAAGTTTTATGGCTGTCTTTATTTTCAATTGCAAAGTTTATATCAAAAATTGAAGCACAACGTACTGGCGTTAATTTATCTGTCTGTCCAGTTCTTTCATTGTCATAAAAATCTAAAATTTGAATAAGTTCTTCCTTATCAAATTCGTCTAAGTTTTCAATTGATACTAATTGATTACTATCATTACTTGCAGTCATCATTTTTTTTGGTCTGCATGGGGTACCATAAGTAAAACCAACATTGGTATTATAACTAATTTTAAATATAACTAAAGATACACTAATTCTACCTGCTACTCTACCTTTTACCCAAAGTGGATCAGGCGCTCCACCTTGCATTATGGCTCCTGCGGCAAATGCAAATTTAAGAGACAAAAATTTAACAGTGGCATTTGCATAAGCTGCTGCACCTCCACGTGCATACCAATAATCCATTTTATCAGTTATACAACCATTATCTGCTGCATATTTTAACAACGATAAATTCATTTCTCCACCTACTGTAAAATCTCCAGTAAATGGACCAACTTTAATATTTCCTGCTTGATGAAAACCAAAACCAAAATCAAAACCTTTACCAGATTTTGCATCAGCGGAAACAGGCTCTACTGTAAGGCTAGGACTAACTTTTAATAATTCAGCAACTGTTGTTGGATTAAAGCCTGTAGGGTCTAAATCATTTCCCATTCTCATGTAAAACCACAGATTAAATAATTTTTGGTATAAAATATTATTGGGTTTTGTTGGTGTGCCTATGGTTAAAGCCCATGCAGGTTCTCCACCTATTTTTCTTTTTCCATCTACAATAAGTATAAATTCTGCATCACCAACTGTTTTTAACATTGTTCCACCAGGTATGGGTGAACCTGGAATTTGTGGAGGGTACATTATATTAACTGCTACTTTTATATTCAAGTAATCTGTTGTAAAATTATAACTCGCATTTAAGGTGCCTTTTACTAAAGCTTTATCACGATCTTTTAAAGTTGCTCCTACAAAGCCCGCTCCAGTTACTGATAATTCTTCAATTCCATCTGATGGAGTAAATGATGCACTAAATACCAAATCGCCATTAAATCCTCTTTCTGAACTAGTAGTAACAAATACACCAGAAATTCGGAAGCCAAAAAGATTTTTATCATTCGGTTTAAACTCCATTCCTGATGTGGTTCCTCTTACTTCTTCATCTTTGCTAGCGGCTGCTAAATTTACAGAATCTTTACCATTAGTTGCTGACATTTGGTACCATGCACCAATACCTGCACCTTTTAAACCTATAGGATTAACAATTGGAATAGGTTTTCTAAGAACAAGTTTTGCTTCGGCAAACCAATAGTTAAAGGTTTTATTTGTTGTTGGTGAAACTACACTTCCAAAAAGTATTGATGCAGAAATTTTTCCTACTTTTTCAAAATTTGCTTCGGCAACTCCTTTAAAACCTTGGCCATAAACTGCATCATCTTTATAAAAAGTTAATTCTCCCTTTATACCCACTGCTGCAACAGTAGCTTCAACTTTTATAGAATTTAAACTAGCACTAATAAAACCCGGACTGTATTGGTTATTTGCATCTTTTTTAATACCACCAGTTAATGACAGACTAGTGGTTCCACTAAAATTGCCTCCCAAGTTTAGGTTCACATCAAAACTTAAAACGGCTGAAGCCAAATAACCATTAGCAGGAACTGGATTGTCTGTTATTTCAACTTTTGATAAAGTAGCATTAAAACCTCCTACCTTTTTTTGTGGACTTGCAAAACCAAAACTTGCCTTATTAAAAGTAAAATTCTTTACCTTAGGGTTAGAGTTATCAAACTTAAAACCAAGATTTTCAAATTCCATACCTAAATTAAGATCTATGCCCATTACTTTTTTTTCTACAGCAATTATGCCATTTAAAATAACATTCGATACAACAGTACCTTTAGCCTTTTTATTTTTTCCTTTGGTATATTCCAATTTAATTATGGATGAATTTTTCAAAATTAAACTGGCCCCACCTAATAACTCAGCACTTAAGTTTTCGCCATCCACAGGTTTTATTTCTAATAAAACACTCGACCCTTTTTTCTTAGTCCCTTCAATCCATCGAGCCGAATAGGCAAGAGTATTGGCATTGCCTGTTCCAATTTGCGAAATAGGAAGAAGCAATCTACCACTTACTTCTGCTTTAGTTATTGCTTTGTTTAAAATGTTAATTTCTACTTTTTCTAAACTTGCTTGAAAATCTCCTAAAGTACCTGTAGCCAAATTTATTAAAGGGTTTTCCTTAGAACCAACAGCAATTGTTCCTGATAAGCCAGTTTTACTAATAATTAATTTTTCAACAGCTATTTCAATACCTGTTGTGTCTTTTGCTTTGTTAAAAAACTTTGGCAAAACCATTTTTGCACTATGAACATAAAACCCCCTAAACTTATTATCTTTGGCCCCTGTAAATCCTCTAGGAAATGCTATACCTGGCGGATTCTTACTGTCTGAATTATCAAAAACAATAGTATCTAATAATAACTCTGAGCCTTCAAGTCCTACAATTTCACATGAACTTAATCTAAGGGTAAGCAACCAATCATTCAGGTTCACAATGTCAGCAGTGGCACGTGCCTTCACTTTGGCAGTAGAGTCTGGTATAGCATTTTCACTTGTAGGAATTAACCATTTTCGTGGTAAGCTAACATCCACAGCAACTTTTAATTTTAAAAATCCTTTGCAACCCCATTCAATATAAGTTAAAAAATCTTGACCATCTTTACCTTTATCGCCTTTTGCCAATAAAGTAATGCCATAGCTCTCATCAGCAGGGTCTACAATATTAAAATCTTCTAATAAAACCAATTTACCTCCTGCTTTTGAAGGTGAAGATTCATCGAACTCAATATCTGTTGCTGCAAACGCAATCTCTTCATCTTTGTCATCTTTACTATATGGCAAAATAGCAACACAAACTAATTTATGACTTGCTGTACTAAAACTCATTTCGGTAATTGCTAAAGTATAACCGTTCTCGTTATTCATTCCCAAAGGTAGCTTTGGAATATCGTTTCCTTTCGATTTAGTTAAATTGTCATTCAAATTTTGACCTGAAATCATTTTTTTACTACTGTTTTTTACTAAATTTTCTCCTAATTTTTTAGCTTGAGCTTTAGTAATTTTACTTACATTATTTTCTTTTAAAAAAGTAGGAATATCACCAATATCACCATCTCTAATAGCATAAATTTTTCCATCAGTTAAAGTTTTGTTACCTCCATTAACTTTTATTCCGGTATACTCAACATGAATGGGTGTTAAAAGCCACGGAACCATTATAGAACCTTTGCCTGTAAGTGTATAAGTACCACTACTATTAGTAGAACTAGAAATTTCGGTTACCAACATATTAAAGTTTTTAACTTTAACATATTTATCAACAAAATCGATATTACCAGTTGTATTTACAACCGTATATTTTTGAACAGTTGTCTTACCATCACAATCTTTAAATACAATACTATCTTCACTTGCTTCCGTTTTTATGCTAAAAGAATTGGTTGCGGAATAACCTTTTAAATTACCCGCTTTGGAACCAATTAAGGTTTTGTTTACATCTTGTGTTTTAATTATCCAAGTGTAATTACCATTTACTTTTGGAGTAAAATCCCATTTAAATTCATTTTTATTAACTTCAGCACTTTTTATAAGCGTATCTTTATTACCTTTTTTTTCTGTAATTTCTATTACATATTTTAATATAGTATCAGTAGTATTTGGGCCAGCTTTATTACCTTTATCCCATTTAAAAGTATATCCTTTTTCAAATGCTTTAAACGACAAAACTTCTTTGTCGGTAGGAGTTTTTGGCTCTGCTTCCTTTGCTGGTCTGGCTTTTACTATAAATGTTCCAATGTTTGAAAAACCTTTTTCGCCCCCACTCTTTTTTCCTATAAGAACATCGTTATCTGTAGTTGATTTAACTCTCCAAATAAAATATTCATCATCCTTATAATAAACATTGGGTTTCCATGTATAAGAGAATTCACCATTTAATGTTTGTTGTAAAATGGGGATGGTAGCCAAAGCCGCTACATCATTTTGATCTTTATTAGTTTTTTTATAAACATATAATGTATATTTAACTACTCCATCAGCGAAAGTTGGGGTAACTTGATTCCATTTAAATTGAATTTCTTTAAATGCGTCATTGGAATTTAAAGGGGAATTTAAAGCTTTTAAAACAGGTTCGGTGTATTCTACAAGTTGTTGAAGTGGTATTACAGCTACAATACTAGTTACAGGAACTATCGGTACTGTTGAAGGACTACCACGTTTACGAGGACTCCAATCTGGAGTTGTTGTTGTAGGAGTTGTTGTTGTAACTGCAACAGGATTAACTGTATTTGTTTTAACAATAAATTCTCTAATTTCAGAATACCCTCCATTTGATCCTACAGGTTGATCGGTAAGAATATCTAACGATTGAACACGCCAAACATATTTACTAGTTGTATTTGGCTCCAATGATTTTGTTTGTAAAATTTTTTGTCTGGCGTTTATCCAAATAAATTGAGTAGTAGTATTTATTTGTGTTTCAATGGGAAAATTTGCTAGTGCTTGGAATTTATTTTGATTTGCTTGCATTTCAAAAATTTCGAATTTATAATTTATCGAATTAGGCGTACTTAATGGGGTAACCGGTAACCATTGAAAAATTTTACCTATAGCTTGTAATTCTTCTATACTTTCCGAATTATTAGGCACAGTTAAAACAGGTGGTTGCTTATCTGATATCACAAACTGATTACAAGAAGGACCACTAATTAGATTGCCACTAATTGGGTCTAATAATTCCATGCATAATTCATAATTAGCGGCTTTCAAAGACGCTCCATTAGATAAATCAATACCACCTCGATTTATTTTTGTAAAAGCAGAATTTTGAAGCAAATCAGCTGCATTTTTAAGACTCGAACCTTTTGGAATACTTATTGTTTTACCATCTGATAAAGCAGTTTTAAGTATTTCTACTCCAGTTGATTTATTTGTAAGTTTTACTGTAACTATTCCATCAATTTGCGATCCAAGATTAAATAACAATAACTTTATTGGATGTGGGTCAGTTATCCATTCTGAAGGTCTTCCTGGAGGAGGGTTTGGAGCTATTATTATGCTAACTGAAACTTGGGCAGTAAGTTGGTAAACTAAAGTAAAAACCAACACACAACTAAGTAAAAAGTGTTTTAAATAACTATTTTTTTTTGCTATATAATTCATGTTTGTATTTTTTTTTAAATTTATTTAAAAGTTATAAGAACTTAATATTCTAATTGTATTTTCCATGTTTTGAATACCTGGTTTAGCCGAACCGTAACTTAAAATATTCATATTGCCATTTAATCCTAAATTAAATCCTTTAAAAATGATATAATTTATTCCTGTTCCAAGGTTTATTGCTCTATCTGGACTATAAGCAAAAAGTGAAGTCATTTGATAGTTTTGCGATAACATTAAACTTATGTTTTTCTTTTTACCAAAAGTATAAGTTTCATTCAGTGAAATTATTTGCATGGCTAAATCACCTAAAAATAATTTGTTTTTTAAATGGGTTCCTGAAAGTGAAAGAGATAAAGGTATTTTAATTAAACCAAATGAATATAATACCATAAAGGTTTGTGTTTCATTATTTGATTTCCCTCCACTAACAATATTATAATCTTCAAAATCGGCCATATTCCAAACTCCTGTAAGTGTATGAATTGCTTTTTTTCTTTGTAAAATGTAAGTGCTACTAAATGAATAATTATCGTTAATGTTATTAAGCCTAAAAGTGTCATTTGTAATGGTATTTTGAATACCAAAATTTGAATGTGAAAGCGTATATGACCAATTATTAGTAAACCTTCCGTTTATATTTATAGATAATAACTTTTGAGTTGCTCTGGCTATTTTATTAAAAAATATATTATCTATTCTTTGTCCGTATGAACCTTGAAAGTTAAATTTTCCACTAAAAATGCTAAATGCAGGTTCCACTGTATATTCTAACCTATCTGTTTGTAAAAAAGGGAAATTAAGTGTTTTGTATTCTGGGCTATAAATTCTGTTCACAAATTTTAAACTCCAATTTGTTCCATTATAACCTATAGAACCAGTACCTGCTGCACCATATCTACTCGATAAACGAGGGGTATATAGTTTTAGTAATAATGGATTTATATTAAGTTTTAAAGTATCTAACTCTAATTTGGATTCGTTTAAATCGGATGAAAAAGCTGAAAAAGCTACTTCTGTTTTAATGAAAAACTTTTTTGCTATTAATAGTTTTTGATCAATACTCAAAACGGTATTGTCTTGTGGTTTAACCATTATTGAGTTAACAATTGCTGAGTTTACGTCATCTTGGTGCCTAATTCCAATTATATAAAAATGTGTACCCTCTTCAAGTCCAATTCCTAATTTTCCTCCAAAAGAGGTTCTTTTAAATGTTCCATTTACTTTTAATAAACTATCTTTATTGGCTGCTCTTTGAGCAATACCATAAAATGCTGCTATTCTAAATTTTTTCGGCTTCCATTCAAATCCTCCACCAAATATGGGCAAATCACCACTGGTTAGCTCCGAATATTTTGGTACTTGTGTACCTATAAAACCTTGAAAACTTTTATAAGAAGGTGATAAGCTTAACTGATTGTAATAGTTCAACAAATCACTTAACCTAAATGTAGAAGGAATAGGTGAATTATACTCTGCCGATTTACTTTGTAAAGTATATGAAATTGAAAAAGGTAATGAAAATTTCCCATAAGATAAAGAAGTACTACCTGCGAACCTGGTTGCTGAATTAGGCCGGTATGATTTAAATGAAGTATCGTTATTCGAATAACCGAAGAATTCCTGCGTTAATGATAAGTTTCCCGTAACTTTAAACTTATTTTTAGGTTTGTTTTCCTGTCCGTTTGTATTAATAAACAAAAAACTGAATACAACGAAATAAACAAAAACAATTATCCAATTATTTTTGTAAAATGTATCAACTTGCTTAATCCTAAATTTCTTCATAAATAAATGCAAATAATAAATTTTACATTTATACTTATTCAAAAATGGGACGAAACATTATTATTAAGGGACAGAAACTTTATTTATTTTAAGTTCAAACTATTTAGCAAATTTTCTTTGTTCTTTTTGCCTATTGGAATTTCAGTTTCCAAAATTATTATACTATTGGTTTTTATTTCAGATATATACTTTTTGTTAACCACAAACGACCGATGAACTTGAATAAAATTGTTTTGAGGGAGTAGTTCTAAAAACTTTTGTAACGTATTTCTAACAATAATTTTTTCGTTTTGAAGGTGTAATTCAATATAATTCTTAAACGATTCGAAATATAGAATTTCAGAAAAAATTATTTTTTTATAATTGGAGTTAATTTTTATAAATAAGTGATTCTCGATGGGCATTAACTCATCTTCTTCAATGCTATTTTCATTGTTTTTATTAGGGACATACTTCGTATAGTTTTTAATAGCTACTTCTATAGCTGTATAAATGTCTATTTTTTTAACAGGCTTAACTAAATAAGCTGATGGATGCCAAAAAGCTGCCTTTTTAATGGTTTCAGCATCGCTATATGCCGAAATAAAAATAAACGGAATTTTGTATTTTGTATTTATTTGTTCAGCAACCCAAATTCCATCTTTTTCCTTAGTCAAGTTTATGTCTAATAACACTAAATCAGTTTCATTTTTTTCAAGAACTGAAATGGCTTCTTCAGCATTTATTGCATCTCCAGATACATGATATCCTAATTCAATAACATAATCTTTTAATAAATCAAGTGTTATAAATTCATCTTCAACTATTAATATCCTTAAATTATTATCCATAATATTTAATTTTTATAATCGAAAATTATTTGAACACAAGTACCTTTTTCACTACTATTAATATTCACTATTCCTTTTATTTGCCTGGCTAAGCCTTTTAAAAGGCCCATACCTAAAGTTTTATTAGTATAATCCTCCTCATTAGTTGAAAAACCAATGCCATTATCGCATATACTTAAATAAACTTTTTGTTCCTGTAACGAACAATTAACTTCAATTTTGCCTTCGCTTCTGTTTACAAAAGCATGTTTATAACAGTTTGTTATTAACTCATTAACAATTAGTGCTACCGATATGGCATGGTCAAAATTCATTATAAAGTCATCAACTTTAGTAATAATTTCTAAAGATTTTTCTTCAAAATTATTAGTATCAACTATGTTATTAACTAATAAGTTTAGGTAATTATTAAACTGCACACCGTTTAATAATTCTGATTGATGTAAATTTTGATGAACCAAAGCAATTGAAAATATCCTATCCTGCGCTTCTTTAATGAGTCGTTTTACTTTTGGGTCATCGGTTTTTTTTATTTGTTTTTCAAACAAACCCGAAATAATTTGCAAATTGTTTTTAACCCTATGGTGTAATTCTTTTAACAATACCTCCTTTTCGAGTAGGGATTGTTCTAATAAGTTTTTCTGTTTTTCAATAACTTTATTGTCTTTGTTTATTTTTTGGTAAACAATAAAAGCAATGGCTAGTAATACAAAAAGGCTTAAAATAATGGCATTTCTGGTATTGGTTCCAATTGCATTATCATCTTGAATGGTTTTTAGTTTTTCGTTAAACACTTCCGATTTTACTTTCATTTCCGATTGCCAAAGTTTTCTTTTATCATTTCTTATGTTTAGGCTATCTTCTATTTGATTTACTATTTTTAAATAATAAAAAGCCCTAATATGATTTCCTTTCTGTTCATAAAACTGAACGCTATTTTTATATAATTCAAGTGGTTTAAAATGAACATTTGAACCCTCTTTTACAATAATATTTTCTAAATAGAATGATCTTTTTAACAGTTTTTCAGCTTCATTGTATTGCTTATTACCTAACTTTATTTGAATGATTATTTGCAGTGCATCAACCTCACTTACTAGCATTGATATGTTTTTTAAATCAATATTTTTGACTAATAACTTTTGCCCTATGGAGAGATAGTATAAACAAATTTTATGCTTTCCTAAACTTTGTGCATATTTAGCAATATTTAAGGCAGAAAAACCACTCCAAAAGTTGCTTTGCCAAATTTGAAGATTTGAAATGTTCTTATTATTACTCGAAAATTTGTAAATTTTATAGGCATAAATCATTGAAAGATTATATTGTTTTTGTTTGGCATAAATTGTTTCCATTAAGTTCAATGAAAGCACATAAAAAATATTCTGTATTTTAACTTTTTTTTCTAGTAATATTAAACACTCTAAAGCCTTTTCATAATCGCCCACTTCATAAAAATTACGACCTATTTCATAAAGTATTGCCTCCAAACCATAATTATAAAGACTATTTAAATCTGTATTTTTAATACCTTCAAAAATATTTAGATACCGATAATATGCTTCTTGTTCAGAGATTAAATTTCCCCCGTAAATATTTATAGTTGATTTAAAATTTGTAACCAATAACTCTGCTTTAAAGTTGTTTCTTTTCGAAATGTCAAACATTAAATCAGTATTTATTTTCAATTCCTTTGCATCCAAAACATAAAAATCATTTATTCTAACACACAAAAAAAACAATGCCTTATCATCTCCATTTTTTTGTAATTCTGTTTTAAGCGCATAACAACCGTTTTTGCCTAAATTGGTAACATTATCATTTGAAAGAAACGATATTCTCTCATCTGTATTCTTCAATTTTACAAACGAATCAATTAAATTACTTTGTGCAAATGAGTAATTGAAAATTAACATAAATAGGCACAGTAATTTTTGTTTCATTTGGTATTTTTTTATTGCGAAAATATAATAAAACAATGGTTTTTAAATTGAGTTCTTTAAAGTAAAATTCTTTGATAGAAATAAAAAAACGCCACAAGTTTTAATAACAAATGGCGTTTTGAAATTACAAAAAGTTTTGTTTAATCGGCTTTACCGCCAAGCATCAAAAATTCATTCACAATAATTTCAGTTACATAACGCTTTACGCCTTCTTTATCGGTGTAGTTTCGGTTACTCAACTTTCCTTCAATAGCAACTTCGCTGCCTTTTTTCAAGTACTTTTCAACTGTATCTGCTTGTTTGCCCCACACTGTTAAATTGTGCCACATGGTTTCTTTTACTTCTTTTCCGCTCTCATCGCGGTAGCTTTCGTTGGTTGCTAAACTAAATTTTGCTAATTTTTTTCCGTTAGCAGTTTCTTTTACTTCTGGATTTTGGCCTAAATTTCCTATTAGGCGAATGCTGTTTCTTAAATTGTTCATACGTGTTTTTTTTGTTTTTTAAATGATTATTTATATTTTTTAGTTCTTTAGATTATGCTTTGCTACCAAGCATTAAAAATTCGTTTACCACTATTTCAGTTACATAACGCTTTACGCCTTCTTTATCGGTGTAGTTTCGGTTACTCA
>JBAXCN010000077.1:0-13826 GCA_037141455.1 Bacteroidota bacterium | reverse complement strand
AGTAAATCTGATTCAATTTTATTGGCAGGTAAAACACTAAGGAGTTCATTGGGTTATACTATGCCAGTTTTTAACACCAATAGTTCTGCACCAACTGCTGTTTTAGTAAATTATTTAGATTCAATTTCAATAACTGCTACTGGCAGAAATTTAAAAGCAATTTCGGGCGAAGCAAAATTCCCTTCTCAAGATATAATAACTCAAAATACTGAAATAAACTTTACTCCTGAGGACACTACTCAAAGAATTAGAAAATTAAATTTATCTACAGGTAAGATAAAATTCGTTACTCAATCGACAATAAACGAGCCGATTCAAATAACTTTTAGTTTTCCAGGAGCTTTTAAAAATGGCATGCCTTTTTCAAATCAGGTTGTAACTATACCTTTTACAGGCACTAATTTTTACATCGATTCATCGATAAACATTTCAGGAGTTGATTTTGATTTAACCCAAAATATTAATAGGCCTTATAATTTTATACCTGTTACTTATTCAGCAAGAATAATATCATCAGGGTTGCCAATAATTTTTGATTCTTCTAATTCGGTAAATATTCAGGTTTATACTTCAAATACTAATGTTGAATACTTAGAAGGGTATATAGGAGTTATAGAAATAAAAACAGAAGAAACAGATTTTATAAACCTCGATTTTTTAAAAGACATAGAACAGGGATTGAATTTAGAAGATGCTGAATTAAAAGTAAATGTAAAAAACTCTATTGGCGTGCCAATTCGATTAAATTATAATTTTGTAGGAAAAAATAATTCTGGTAAAGTACAAGATGCACAAATGCTGCCTTTTGATGCTGCATATCCTTTAATAAATGAGCAAGGAGTTAGTAAAATTACTGATTACACTTATAGCAACAAAAACAACAATGGTAAAATAAATGAATTGATGTCGTTGCCACCTCATTACATAAAAATTGAAGGAAAGGTATTGTCAAACCCAATTCCTAACCCTAATAGCAACCAATTTATTAAAAAAGGAACTGGAATTAGTGTTGGCTTAGATATGGACTTACCATTGGTTTTACGTTCTAACACATTTGCTTTGTCTGATTCAAATGATTTTAATGTAAATGATTTAAAAGATTTTAAAGCTGTAACATTAGGAGTAAATATTGAAAATAGTTTTCCTTTTGATGCAGGTATGAAAATTTATTTTATTGGAAAAAACAACAAAGTAATAGATTCAATAGATGTCCAAAATATAATAAAAAGCTCAATAACCGATGCCAATGGAAAAACTATTCAAACATCAAAATCAAGAAGTCAGTTTGTTTTAAGCGAGGAAAGATTAAATAAATTAATATTAAATGAAGTAACAAAAGTTAAATATTTTACAAGTTTAGCTACTGAAAATGGAGGCACTAAAACTGTTAGAATTTATAGCGATTACAATATGAAAATAGCTTTGGGAGTTATAGCTACAATTAAAAAACCTAAATAAAACAAAACTGAATCTTCATGAAAAAAATATATTTATCAATATTAATTGTAATAGTTGCTTTAAATTCAAAAAGCCAAACAAATTTGAATTTATATAATTTTAAAAATGTTGGACAAAGCAATTTAATGAACCCTGGAATTAGGCCACAATCAAATTTTACTTTTGGTTTACCAAGTTTATATTTAAGTGCACAAATACCTGAAATTACTTTAGCCGACATATTTAATAAAAACGAAAATATAGATTCTACTTTTAGAAGAATTGTAACTGACCCTAATTTATCATTTAAAAATATGGGAGTTTCAACGATTTCTGATTTGTTTTTTATTGGCTTTGGGGGCAAAAAAAATTATTTCAGTTTTGGCGCTCAGTTTAATTTTGATTTTTATGGTAGCCCACCAAAAGATGCATTGGGTTTAACACAAGGTACTCCTTTTTTTCAAAATGTGCTTAATCGCCAAGCTAATTTAGGTAATTTGGATATAAATACTACTTCATGGCTTGCTTTACATGGTGGATTTACCCGAGAAATAAACAAAAAATTAAGTGCAGGTTTTAGGGTTAAATATTTAATGGGATTGTTTAATGCCAACATGGAACAAAGCACATTAAACCTCTCTACCAATATTGATTCGATTTATATTAAGGGAGGATTTAAAGCCAACACTGCCGGTTTTAATTATAAAGGAAATATTGTTGATTTTTTAAGTGGCACATCGGATTTGGGAATTAATTCTAGCAATTTAATTTCTGGTTCAGGTTGGGGTTTAGATTTTGGTTTAAATTATAAGTTCAACCAGCATGTTTCAGTTTCGGGTAGTGTAGTTGATTTTGGTTTTATTAATTGGAATAAAAACAATGTTTCATATACTTTAGCTGATAAGGAATTTAACTATAAAGGTGCTGATATTAAAGATTTAAGCAATTTTGATTCAATAGGTTCTCGATTTGAAAAACTTATAGATTCATTACAAAATGAAGTATTTGTTCCTGTTGAATCCAATTCATCCTATACCACTAATATAAACACAAAATTATATTTGGGTGCTCAATATGCATTTAATTATAACAATACCTTCGATTTTGTTTTTTTTAACAATTTTGGGTATAAAACTTTTAATCCAGCTTTAAGCTTGGCATTTACCAAAAAAATATGGTCTATTCTCGATTTAAGAGTAAGTGGGACTTATTATAACAAAGCTTTTAACAATGCTGGACTTGGATTATCGTTAAACCTAGGTGCTTTTCAAACTTATTTCTTTAGCGATAACTTAATTGCAGTTATGCAATATGATGAAGCTAAATTTATAAATGCAAGAGTAGGTATAAATTGGAATTTTGGAAGAAATAATGACAATGATGGAGATGGCATTCCAAACAAGATAGATAAGTGTAAAAATAAATATGGTTCAATTGAGTTAAAAGGATGCCCTGATAAGGACAAAGATGGTGTAACCGATAATGAAGATGATTGTATAAATATACCAGGTAAACCATGCGCAAAAGGTTGCCCTGATAAAGACAATGATTGTGTGGCTGATGGCAAAGACAGTTGTGTGAACGATTCAGGTTCAATTAAATTAAATGGTTGCCCCGATAAAGACAATGATGGCGTAGCTGATAAACAAGACAATTGTCCATTAGATTCAGGTAGAATAGATTTACAAGGTTGCCCTGATGCAGATGGTGATAAAGTGATTGATTTAGAAGATGTTTGCCCAGATGAATATGGTAAAAAAGAGTTAGACGGTTGCCCAGATATTGACAATGATGGAGTAGCCGATTACCAAGATTCATGTAAATTAACTCCAGGTTTAAAAATGTTTTTTGGATGCCCAGATATAGACGGGGACGGAATTACTGATAAGTTAGATAAATGCCCTACTTTAAAAGGAAGCACAGAAATGAATGGTTGTCCAGATTCGGATGCAGATGGTTTATCAGATATTGAAGATAATTGCCCCAATGAAACCGGCCCAATTACTAATGCTGGCTGTCCAATTGCAGTTATTGATCCACTACCTACAATAGTTTTAACACCCGAAGAAAGAAAAGTATTAAATGAGGCATTTAGTAATTTAGAATTTGAAACAGGAACATCGAATATTAAAGAAAGCTCATTAGAAAGTTTGCGTGAATTAGCTCAATTATTAGTTGTTAAAGTAGATTATAAATTAAATATTAATGGCTATACCGATAATTTAGGTAAACCAGCTAGCAACGAAAAACTAAGTACAAGTAGAGCAAATGCAATAAAAAACTTTTTAATTGTTGAAGGTGTTTCGAAAGAAAGATTAATAGCAAAAGGTTTTGGAAGTAAAAACCCAATTGCCGATAATAAAACTGAAGAAGGAAGAGCCAGGAATAGAAGAGTTGAATTTATAATTATAAAATAAAAATTGTTGTTTTTTATTTTATAATTTCTGGTTCAAAATTCATTGTGTTTGCACAGTTTTTTGTTGTGTTAACAGATAGTATTTGTAATTGAACAATCAGGTATTGCGCAATGGTCAAACAACTATTAAATCGGTAACTACTCCTGCCAATTGGCGGGAGTAGAAAAAGTATATCTACCATTTCAAATGGGTATAATAATCAATCCTTTGTTGCATCTGAAAATACTTCTTTAGGGTAGAAGTATTTTGGATTAAAAAGAAATGATTTGTCTGATAGCGTTAAAAGAAATGCAATAATGTCAACCTTTTCATTAGCCGTTAATAAAATAGGTTTTTGCAATTCGTTAGCTATGGTTTTACTCTTTTCAATTCCATTTGTGTAATGATTCAACACTTGCGAAAGTTTTTTAAATCTGCCATCATGCATGTAAGGGTATGAAAATTCAATATTGCGAAGTGTGGGAACTTTGAATTTTAAGGAATCAGACTTGTTTTTTGTAACTCGGTATCTGCCTAAATCATTCAGCGTTGTGTCTATTTGCAAACCATTGTTTCTAAATTCATCATTAGTAAAAAGTGGTTCAGTGTGGCACGATGCACAATTTTTCTTGAATAATAGGTAACCTTTATTTTCTTGCTCATTAAATACTGATTGCTTTCGCATTACACTATCGTATTTTGAATTGGCAGAAACTAAAGTGAGCATAAATTGTGAAATTGCTTTTAAGGTGTGTTCTCCCGTAATGGTTGAATCGCCAAAAGCTTTGTAAAATAAATGAGGATACAATTTACTTGTTTGCAATTTGGTTACTATATGCGCAATATTTTCATCCATTTCCGCAGGGTTAGTTATAGGAGCCAATGATTGAGCATCTAAATGATTAATGGCTCCATCTCTCATAAATGATTTTTGCCAAGCCATATTCATTAACGCAGGTGAATTGCGGAAACCAATTTTGTCTTCAATGCCATGACTCAAAGCATGGTCAACATGAGTAAATGCCGAAAATTGTGAGTGGCAACTAGCACATGAAATCATGTTATTTCGCGAAAGGATGGGGTCGTAAAATAGCGCTCTGCCTAACTGAATTTTATTTTCGGATAAAGGATTTTTTGAAAAATTGTAAACGGGTTTTGGGAAATTATTAGGTACATCAAATTGTATTTCATTTACAGTACTAAATGAAACAATTACAAAGGAAAGTAATGAAAATATGAATAATTTTCTTTTCAATTCTGTAAAAGATTAAAAGCATTCGCTACAATTTTTGAAAGCATAACCGCTTCTTCACTTGGCGACATAACATGATTTGTTTTTTCTAAATCAACATGATTTAAAATTTTCAGAACATCTAATTTAAAATTGATAAAACTCGAATTATTAGTTTTAAAACGCAATGTTTGTAAACAATAATAAGGTTGCTGATAGCCGCCTAAATGGAAAGTAAATTCATTGTTTCGTGTTTTGCAAAGTTTACTTATACCTTCTAATTTAAAATTGATGTATCCATTTTGCCACGTCCAATACATACCTTTTGTAGGGTCAAGGTCGCCACCCATTGCACCTGAAACATTTGTTATACTGTCAATTCCTAAATCAAATTTAATTTCATCAAAAGCAATATTTTGTTTATTTTCTACTAAAATTTGGTTGGGTATAATTTGATTAGCATCAATTAAATGAAAACTGTTTTTCTCTTCTAAAACTACTTCCCCATTTTTGAAAAATTGAATGTTAGAAATGTAAAATTTCAGTGCTGTTATCCTTAAAAATGAAGAATCGTTTTGTAAATTCAATGAATCATCAAAATTCAAAACTACTGAACCATAAGCAAACGTGAAGTTTATTGTACTTTTCGATTGTGCAATTATTGCATTTGTAAATACAACAAAACTAAGTAATAAAAATATTTTTAACGAATGTATCAATGTTGTTTGTTTCGTGTTTTTGTAAAAAGGCCGTTAATTGATGAAATAAATGCTTCAAAGGCTTTTTATTGCTCAGGTTTGCTAAGTTTTAATATATTGAATGTTATTTACAAAAATATGAATATTAGTAATTTATATAATTGATGAATCATTAATTTTTCATCAATTGTTAAAGTAAAATTCACATTGTTTTAGTTTAACCAAAATCAAAAAAATATTACAAACCAATTAATCTTTGAAAATAGTTTTAATAATTTTTAACTCATCTTTATTAATAACTCCATTAAGATTATTGTCTATGAAAATAATAAAATATAAAGAAGATAGACTCAACTCTGAAAATGTAACATCTTTTTCATTGTAAAAGGCCGCTGAAATTTTCCATTCAAGTTCAAGTAAATCTTTATTTTTAGAAATTAATAATGCTCTTTTGTCTTTTTCATTTTCGTATGTCAAATAATGATGTCCTGAATTAGTTACAAAAAGAGTATCGTACATTCCATTTTCTCCTGGAGCCATTCCTGTTCCTGGCTCAAAATAAGGTACTTGTTTTGTGTTTTGTCCTATTTTTAAGCAGATGGTGTCTTCAGGATTTTGTAAAACGGCTACTCTTGCAGAATAAAATTTTTCCTTTGAACCGTTATACTGTTTACAAAAATATCTTATAGAAAAAGGATTTCTCTCTAAATTAATAGAGTCAGAATTCTTATTGATTTTATATAAACTATCACCTTGAATAAAGGTTATTGAGTTAAAATTACTTTCTTGTCCAGAACATGTTGACGATACAGAAAATAAATAAATAAAAATGATAATTGGAAAATAGAATTTATATTTCATAGATAAGTTTTAATTGATGTCAGTCAATATAAATATTTTATAAAACAAGATTTTTACATAAATTGAAAATATATGAATTTTTAAAACTAAAAAAACCTATTTCCAAGCTTTAACAATCAATCCGGTGCCAGAATCGTGTTTCATATTTGTGTCCAAATAGTTTAAAACAAAACTTATTGGGAAAGTAACTAGATAATAAATTGGCAAAATTAAAAAGAAAATTTTGCTACTATTTAGCATCAACATTGGATATTTCATACTCAATTTCCAAGCTATTTTACCAGGATTTCCGTAGCTAAATAAAATTTCCATTTTTTCGAAACCTGCTTTTTTTAATTTTTCTGCCATTTCAGCAACAGGGTATCCATCGCGAACATGTTCGCCAATAAAACTTTCACCAGTTTCTTCGTGCACATCGCTTCCGCCTTGGTCGCTTGGTGTACTTATTAAAAGCATTGCTCCAGGTTTCATTGCTTGGTGGTAGTTTGTAAAAACGTCTACATCTTCTAAAATATGTTCCATTACATCCACACAAAGCACTAAGTCGTATTTATTTGTAGCAAATGGTTTTGTTAAGTCAGCAAATTGAAATTTGGCATTTTTAAGTTCAACTTTATTAAAAAACTCATTGCAGTCGGCAATTTGCTTTTCCATAACATCAAGCGAGTCGATGGTATACTTGTTTTTGTGTTTTGCTAAAAAATAACTGTATTGCCCAAATCCTGAACCTGCATCGCAAATAATAGCATTTGGATTAGCGGCAATCCATGTTTTTAACTCACGGTGAATATGCCAGCTGCGTAGTAAAAGTAAATCGAGTAATGAATAAAATATTTTACGTAAAATGGTAAACTTGTTAAAAACTATTCCTAGGTCTTTTTTAATTGGATCGTAATTCATTATTTATAAATGCAATGTGTTTATTTTATATTTTTATTTTCCTTTTTTTTCGTCTTCATCTTTTACCTTTTGCATTACTTTTTCCATATGAAAAACGTAATCCAAACTTTCATCAACAAAAAAAGAAAGTTCAGGTACAATTCTAGCTTGATTTTTAATTTTAGTAGCCAACCTACGTCTAATTTCTCGGTTATTAAAGTTAATTAAATCAAGCAGTTCGGTTTTGTTTTGAGCATTTAAAAAGCTTAAAAACACTTTCGCATATCCTAAATCGGGCGAAATTTCTACTTTACTAATGGTTATAAATGCATTGTTAAACGAACCACTGTCTTTTAAAAATATATCGGCCAAATGTTGCTGTATGATACCTGCAAATTTTTCCTGTCGAATACTCATGTTTAATTAAATAATAGCTGCAAATATAAGCAGGCAAATGTAAAATAGCTATATTTTATGTTTTATTACACTTATAAACCGAAAACTTAAAGCTTTCTTACCAACATCAACCCATCTCTAATAGGAAGTAAAATATTTTCAACTCTATTATCTGCAGTAATTTTATTATTTAAATCGTGCAATATTTTTGTGTCCCTGTTGTTTTCAATAAATGAACTATCCAATACTTTCCCACTCCAAAGCACATTATCCAACAAAATAAAAGCACCCGAAGGAATTAAAGGAAGCACTTGTTCATAGTATTTTTCATAATTGGGTTTATCGGCATCAATAAAAACCAATTCGAATGGGTAATTTAAGGTCTTAATTATTTGGTAAGCATCGCCAATTATATGCTTTATTTTATCTGTATTTTTCGATTGATTAATGAAATCATAAACCAATTCTTCATTTTCTGGGTTTACATCAATGGTTATTAGTTTTCCGTTTTCTTGCAATCCTTCGGCAAGGCAAATAGCCGAATAACCTGTGTAAGTTCCAATTTCTAAAATGTATTTTGGTTTTATCATGTGGCTTATCATACTCAATAACCTACCTTGAAAAAAACCACTTATCATCCTAGGCTGTAGTATATTGGCATTGGTATACCTATCCAGTTTTTTTAATTCAATGCTTTCTTCAGAAGTGTTTTTATCACAATAATTTTGTAAATTTTCAGGAACAATGTTAAAACTCATAAAACAAAAGTAAGCATTATGCATTTCAGTAAAAGATAGCTAATAATTGTCAGAAAACAATTTCTAAAATATAAAATGTAAAAGTTCGGTCATTTACATTATTTTTGATTCTGGTCATACTATTTATATTGCAAGTGTATCGACTTTCGCACATTCAAAAAACAAACATGAAAAAAAGATTATCTACATTTTTATTTACAGCTTTAATAGCTACAAATTTATTTTCACAGAGCACTACTACAGTTGACTCAGTAAGCATGACTCCTGGAACTAGGGTTGACGTATTTTATAATTTACAAACTGGGAAAAAAGATACAGTTGCAAACAACAATTGGCATTTGGCTTTTGCAGCCAGAAACGCACAACCACCTACAAAAACTATGCAAGCTGCAACAGTTTTAATTAATGAAGGCAGAGGAGTTTCTATTTATGAATCGAACCAAACCTTTAATAATTGGTCAAGTTTTGATACAACAGGTTGGAAAACTTGGGCTCCATCATTTAACAGTGATTCAACTTGGGATATAGGTGCTTTGAACAAAAACAGAAGTTTATCTGATCCTTTCGATTATGGTTGGGGTAAATACAACATGACAACACGTGATGTATCGGGCAATAAAATATTTTTATTAGCAATTGACAATGCTCAAAATCCTTTTGGAGCTCCAAGTAATTTTAGAAAATTAAGTATTCAAAAAGTTGTTTATGATTCAATGTGGTTATTTACAATAAGTAAATTAGATGGAACTGATAGCAATACAGTTACAATTTTGAAAAAGAATTTTCAAGGTAAATTATTTGCTTATTACAATTTAGTTACCAACCAAGTAATAGATAGAGAACCAATTCCTGCAAATCAATGGAATTTATTATTTACTCGTTTCAAATCGTTAGTTACACTTGGGCCAACTACAGTTATGTACCCTGTAATGGGAGTTTTGCAAAATAACAATACAATGGGTTATAGAGTTACTGGAGCAAATGCCAATGCTGCTAGCTACGATACTTTAAAATTTAATTCGAAAATAAGAACAATTGATTGGGATTGGAAAGAAATAACAACTACTCCAGGTGCTTGGCCTATTAAAGATACTATGGTGTTTTTTACTAAAGTAGCCAATAGAATTAACAAAATTAAATTCACTGAATACTTTGACAATAGATCTAATAGACAAGTAATAGTATTTAACAAAACCAGCTACGATGCATTAAGTACAAATAACGTATTTACAAAAAATAACAATATCACTGTTTATCCTAATCCAGCTAGCGATAAATTAAATATTGAATTTGATGAAACAACTAAAAATGTAAGTTTTTCAATTGCAGATTTAAGTGGTAAAACAATTATTAGTTCAACTTTAATCAACAGCAGTTCAATAGATATTAGCGGATTGAACATTGGAATGTATTTATTAAACATAGGAACCGATAATGGAACTAAAACAGTAAAATTTATTAAGCAATAAGTTTTTAAGGTTGAATAAAATTTTAAAAATAGTAAATTCAAATAGGAGCATTGTATTTCTTACAATGCTCTTGTTTTGTAACGAATTTACTATTTTAGCCCAAACCAATGGCGATACAAGTAAAACCAAAGGTTTAGGCGAAGTTGTAATTACAGGTCAAATAGGCGAAAGCACTATAAAAAACTCGGTTTTTAAAGTAAAGGTTATCGATTTAAAACGCATTAATTTACAAGGCGCTTATAACTTACCTTCATTATTACAAAACGAGTTAAATATAAGAATGAATTACGACCCAATGCTTGGGAATAGTATCAACCTGCAAGGTATTTCTGGTCAAAACATAAAAGTAATGATTGATGGTGTGCCAGTAATTGGCAGAGAAGGTGGTAGCATTGATTTAGCTCAAATAAACCTAGCCAATGTAGAAAGAATAGAAATGATTGAAGGGCCGATGGCAGTTAATTTTGGTTCGGATGCCATGGGTGGTGTTATCAATATTATTACAAAAAAAACTGTTAAGAAAAGTACCAAAATTAGTTTTGGAAATTACACTGAATCTATTGGGCAGTTAAATGCAGATGCAAGTTTAAATACAAGCATAAAAAAATTAGGAATTCAAACCAATTTTTTAAGAAATTTCTTTCAAGGATATTCAAATAATGCAGATCCAAATTCGCGTACTTCGCTATGGAAACCTCGCACTCATTACAATTACGATTTAAATTTATCGTATTTTATTAAAAAAGGAACTATAAGGCTTAACAATAATTATTTTGATGAAAAAATAATTGATAAAGGAGAGCCAACCATTAACTCGTTTGAAGCAACTGCCACCGATAAATATTATTACACCAATAGAATTGGCTCGAGTTTGTTAGTTGACATAAAGTTAAATAGTAAATGGTCGTTCAATACAATTGTTGCTTTTCAAAATTATAGAAGGGTAAAAAACTCGTTTTTTAAAGATTTAATTTCATCGAACGAAACCATTATAAACGATGCTGATTTGCAAGATACCAATACCTTTAACTTGTATATGAGCAGAGGGGTTATTTCAAATTCAAGTATTTCGAAAAAGTATAATTACCAAATTGGTTACGAAGTAAACATTGACGAAGTATTTGGAACTAAAATAAAAAATGGATATGCTGCAATTGGCGATTTTGGTTTATTTGGAACAGCCGAAATAAAATTAAACAAGAACTTATTAATACGACCAGCCGCAAGGTTTATTTACAATACGCAATTTGCCGCTCCTATTATTCCATCATTTAACTTAAAGTACGATTTTAATACCAAATGGTCGTTAAGGGTTTCGTATGCTCGCGGGTTCAGAGCACCCTCGCTTAAAGAACTTCACTTAGCATTTTTAGATCCACAGCATAATATAAGAGGAAACGATAAATTAAAAGCAGAAACAGGAAATAACATTCAACTTTCATTTATAAATACACATAAATTATATAAAAACTACACCCTGGTTATTGAACCCATGTTTTTTTATAATAAAATTTATAACATGATAGATTTAATTAGATTAAATGCCAACTCTATTGAAGCACAATACAATAATATTAATGATTTTGAAAATTTTGGATTGAACTTAAATACAGGAATAACAAGCAATACCGTTAATATGCAACTAGGTTATTCGTTTAGTTCAAGGCAAAATTCAGTGAATGAAAATAAAGGAATTGAAAATTACTTTTATACCCACGAATACAGGTTTAATACTAGCTACACATTTACCAAAACCGAAACAAGCATAAGTTTGTTTTTTAAATACAATGGGCAAATGCAAAACTACCAATACAGTTTAGTTGACAATAAAATTATTTTAGGTTCAATTGATGCTTATAGTTTACTTGATTGTTCGGTAAACAAATACTTTTTAAAACGTAAATTAAATGTAACTTTGGGTTCAAAAAATGTGTTGAATACTATAAATGTTCAGGCAAATTTAATTTCGGGTCCACATGGAAATGCTAATAATTCAGCTTTAATAGGCATGGGAAGAACATTTTTTTTAACTATGAAATTTAATTTAAACATATTATCAAAAAAATAATTAATAAAAAATATAACAAGTGAGAATAGGAAATAAAATATACATATTATTAATTGTTTTAGTAGTAATAATAAGCGCTTGCGAAAAAGAAGAAGTAAAAATTACTTTACCAGCGCGCGGTAACACTACATTTATGGTTATTGAAAACTTAGGGAAAGATTTTGAAAAACAAGGTTTTTTTAATTTAAAAGACAGTGCATTAACTTTAGTAGATATTAACAGTTGGGATTTATGTTTTGATGCTTCGGAATATGGAAGTAGCATTACTATAAATGGTGGCATGGATATGTATGCAGCAAAAACAAATAGCTATAAATTTTTTAAAACCAATAATCCTGATACTTTTAACTACAAATGGGATGCACCTTGCGGGTGCGTTGATTCATTGGCAATTCATAACTGGGCTCAAAACTTAGGCAAAGTATACATTTTAGATAGGGGGGCGTATTACACCAAAGACAGGTATATACAAATAAAATTTATAAGTTTTAATAAAAATAGTTACCAATTTGAATATGCAAGCAACGATAATCCAGAGGAAAGATTTTTTATTGAACTCCAAAAAGAAGAATTAAAAGCACACGTTTATTTCAGTTTTACAACTAAACAGCCTTTAGATTTTGAACCAAATAAAAATGCTTGGGACTTCTGTTTTATAAAATACAGGCATGTATTTTTCGAAACCAATCCAATTACTAAGTATGTAGTAAGAGGTATTTTTGTAAATAATACAAAATCGGTAGTGGCAGTTGATAGCAGTTGCGCTTTTGAATCCATAACACCTAGTTATGCTATAAACAATTGTAAATATTCCAACTTGCGCGATGCCATGGGATACGATTGGAAAGTATATAATTTTACAACCGGACAGTACATGGCAAGAACCAATGTAAACTATATGATTAAAGATTGGCACACCGATGAAATTTATAAACTTAGGTTTTTAGATTTTAATAACAACGGAATAAAAGGCACTCCTAAATTTGAGTATTTGTTACTTAAATAATACTGTCAATTATATTTCTCATATCTTAAATTTCGGTATTTCCACCAACCAATTAACTAAAAGTTTTGTAAAAAAACCAACCACAGGCTAATAGTTTTTATTCTCTTTTTCCTCGTTATGTTTTTATGGCAGTTCGTTATCTATTTCTTATTGCTCGTTGCTAATTGTTTTCACCTCGTTGCAGTTAGATTGCACCTCGTTATGCTATAATGGCAGTTAGTTAAGCTTTTTACGCACATCGTTAACAACTTATTGCACCTCGTTGACAATTTATTGCACCTCGTTGACATTTTCTCAGTAACTTTGTCACATATCGTTACCAGAAATAGGTAAATGGGTAAGTTAAGATGATTAATTTTTGCAAGATACTATCAACCTATTTTAATAACATCCCTCTAACCCCCTTCGCCTAAGCAAAGCAAGCCCAAAAGGGGGAATTTGAACCCGCACCTTTTGCTAATTTGATAATTGAATGATTTAAAGATTGAAAAAAATTACCTATAATATGTTGCTTATTGCAAAAAAGGAAACAACCAATAACCAATCAACTTTTCAACCAATCAACCAATCATCCAATCAACCATTATCTATTGCATTTCGCACATTACCATGTAGTTTTAGTAATTG
>JBAXCN010000076.1:0-14008 GCA_037141455.1 Bacteroidota bacterium | reverse complement strand
AACGAACATCGAACAACGAACATCGAATAACGAACATCGAAAAACGAACATCGAAAAACGAACATCGAAAAACGAAATACTATTTTAATGAATTAATCCACTCAGCAATTTTTAAAGCTTCTGCTTTAGGAACATTTGGTAACCCAACCATAGGTGTTGGATAATCTGGCCAATTGCTTGGTTTCGGTTTGTATATAAGTTCTACTATTTGCTCGTTGGTATAGTTTCGTTTTGCAACTTCTTTGTATGCAGGGCCTACCAATTTTTCGTTTGCTTCATGGCAACTTAAACAGGTGTTTTTTTCAAGCAAAGCATTTATTTCGGCAGGAACTTCAATGGAGGCGCTGCTTGCTATTACATTACTCTCGGTTGTTGTGGTTTGTTCAGTATTAATTTCGTTATTGGTGTTAGAACTTGAATCACTTGTTTTTTCTTCGTTTCCTGATGAACAAGCAGCAACAATTAAAAATGAAGCTGTGGTTAATGATAAAATCGTTTTTTTCATGATAGATCAATTATTATTCAAAAATATTTTTAAAATACTGTAAAGCATACATGATTTTATATAATGTAAAAGGTAACATTATTCAATTAATTACACTTTTTCCCATTTTTGAGAAGTAAAGTTATATTGTTTAATAACCCTAGCAGGATTTCCCACTGCAACGGAATAAGGAGGAATATTTTTAGTTACTACCGCTCCAGCAGCTATAATACTGTGTTTGCCAATTGTTACACCCGCAGTTATTACTGCGTTTGCTCCTATCCAACATTCGGCTTCAATATTTATAGTTGATGTAATTGTTGGTTGAACACTTATTGGTAAACTGATGTCTTCATAACCATGATTTAGTCCACTAATAACTATATTTTGAGCAGTAATAACATCGTTGCCAATATTAACTGGGCCAATAATTACATTGCTAATTCCTATTCGAACTCCATTGCCAATTATTACAGCACCTACACCATTGTTAACTGTTGTATAATCTTCGATAGTACAATTATCTCCAATTTCAAAAATATTAAAAGGCAAAACATCCATACGTGTTCTTCTTCTAATATTTGTTCCTTTTCCACGCTTATGAATTAATGGATTTACAAACCACTTAACCCAAAGCCTTGGCCTTGCTTGCCCCTTTGGAATTAATGCCCAATGAACAAACTTTTTTATTTTTGGATTTTTTTGAATAAAATTATCAATAGATTTCATGTAATTCATTTAATTTTAGTAACTAATTGAATGGCTTTATAAATTTCGGAAACACTATTTTGCCAAGTATGCGATCGAGCAAAATTGATTCTTTCACTTTCTTTTTCTTTGCTGTTTTCTTTCAATGCAATTTCAATAAATTTTATATAATCTTCCTTGCTTTTTGCTAAGTATGTATAACCTTTAAATATTTCCATGGCTTTTGTTTCAGTAGCAATAGTAGGCTTTCCCATGGCCAAATATTCATCAATTTTTCGTGGATAATTGCCAATGGTAACTTCATTTAATATTTGAGGATTTATAGCTACATCAAAACGTGCTAAATACATTGGTAATTCTTTGGTTTCTTTTAAGCCTAAAAAATGTACGTTGGGCATATTTTGTAATTTTGATTGTTTAAAAGCCTCATCTTGCGGGCCAATTAAAACTATGCTATATCCTAGTTTAGTTTCTGCTATAAATTCAACCAATTCTAAATCTAATCGTTGTTTATATATAGCTCCAATGTATCCAATAATAGGTCCTTTTATATTTAAAATATCATTAGGTATATTATTTATTTTATCTAAATCAAATTCATCTGTTTCGCAACCTTGCCCTACATAAAAACTTAGTTCATTGTATTGTTTTGCAACATTGGCTAAGTAAGTTGAATTAGCAGTTACAATATTGCTTTTTTTCATTAATTGAGGTTCTAAAATATGTCCATGTTTATACCAATAAGCTACACTCATCATATTATCTCTTGTATAATAAACACTGGTTTCGGGCTTTAATAATTCGGGCATATGAAAACTACGAAACATATCACTATCATTAAAAAGTATATAATCATTAAAATCTAATGTTTTTATTGCTTTTTTTATTTCGTTTGCAAAACGAATGTTGTTTATTTTATTAAATATTTTAAATAAAAAAGTAAAAGGAATCCAATTAATACTTTCTAAAATGCAGGTTGGATAAAGTTGCCAAGTACTATTATCTATTTGCAACAAACTGTTTTTTTTATTTTTTATTGTGTCAATTCGTTTTGCTATTAAATGATTGTTTGTTTCTCTTTTAATACTTATTCTATCTAGTGGATAATTAATATATAAAACCCTATTATGTTTGGCAAACTCTATAGCAATGTTCTTACAATTGCTTCCAATTTCTCCATCCCAAGGTTGTAAACCAACTACTATTATATCTCTGTCTTTTATTATTGGCATAAGGTCAATCTATTATTTTTATTTTTTGTACTACAAATAAAAATAAAATATTGTTTATCCCATGTTTTAATAAAATAGACATAGCGACATTTAATGTAAATAACTGTAAATAATTTGTAACATTCTATAGACTTAATTTGAACCAAGTAAATATATAAAAAATATTAGCTCACTAAATTGTATGAGAAAATTATTTAAAATTTTTGGTTTAATTCTTTTTATGGTAATTCAATTAAATGTTAAAGGTCAAAATCCATCTGACAGTATTATTGATCCTAAACTGAATATTGAAGAATATCTACCACCATTAGATTCGTTATATGTAATTGGATTGCGAAATAATCCATTGCAAAAGTTAGAGCAAGCACAAGCCAATTCATTTTATTGGAATATGCATTATGTTAAAAGACTTTGGACTCAAGGTTTAGGTGTATTTTTTAATTACACCGTAAGTGATATTCCATTGTTTGCAATACCAGTTTCGAACACTGGTGCAAATTTGCAATTTAATACCCAAGTAGCAGGGTTTAGAGCAGGTATTGATATTAGGCTAACTGCATTTGATTATTTAGGTTATAAAGGTAGAGTTGGTCAAGCTAGAGAAGCATGGATGGTTGCAAAGTATAAAAAAGAAGTAGAAGCATTTAATTATAAAAAAGATATAGCAGATTATTATACAAACATGATAGGAGCACAAAGAATATTTACTGCAAGAAACGAAGATTTATTTGTGCAGCAAGTGGCATGTTCTGTTGCTGAAAAAGAGTTTAAAGAGGGAATTATTAAATTTGGTGAATATGCTCGTCAGAAAAACGTTTATGCTATTGCAATAGCTGCTCAAGAAGATGCAAGAAAGATATATACTAACTATTATGAAAGATTACAAGTTATACTTGGAGTTAAGTTGTATACATTAAAACGTTAATGGTTATAATTAAGTAAATAATTAAAAGTTAAAAAAAATTAAAAATAAAAAATATGAATTTTTCACAGTTTACAAGAATATTAAGGAAAAAGCTAAAATGGCTTATTTTGTTTCCTTCAATTATTGCAGTATTAGTTTATTTTTTAACTGCAAAAATGCCTAAGGAATACGTTTCTGGAACGAGTGTATATACCGGTATCGCATCAGGCTTTAACTTAGCTAACACTGGTGAAGGTGCTACTTCTTCATTCGATTATTTTGCAATTAATAATGCTTTCGACAATTTAATGGTAACTATTCGTTCTCGTCAAACTTTGGAGGAGGTATCTATTAAGTTATTAGCAAAACATTTAATGTTACAAGAGCCTGAAATTTCTGTTCTTAGTCAGGAAGGTTTTGATGTATTAGCAAAACAAATTCCACATGATGAAAGAAGTACATTAATTGGAAAAAATGAAACAGAAACAGTTGATAAAATATTTAAAGAATTCCGTTCGGGAAGTAATAATATTATAGAACAATTAGTAAATAAAACTACTGGTTTTTATAGTATACAAGTTATTAATTCAAACTTAACTGTAGAAAGAAAGCAAGCTTCCGATTTCGTTGACCTTAGTTACAAAGCAAATGATCCAGGTGTTGCTTTGTGGACAGTTAGATTTTTATCAGAAACATTTATTACTCGTTTTAAAAACTTAAAAGGTTCAGAAACCGTAAATGTAGTTAAGTGGTTTGAAGCTCGTTTAAAAGAAGCTGCTGCCGATTTGAATTATTCGGAAGACAAATTGAAAGATTTTGGGGTAAGAAATAAAATTATTAACTACCTAGAGCAAACTAAGTTCTTAGCCGAAGAAAAGGAAAGCAATGAAACAAATTACTACAAAGAATTATCGAATTTTGAAGCTAGTAAAAAAGCGGTTGCTCGTTTAGAAGATAAATTAGAGAGCAGAGAAATTTTATTAAAATCAAATGCTGAACTAAATAAACTAAGAAAAGAGCTTGGTGTGGTAAATGAGCAGTTAGAAAAAGCTAAAATATTTGGTAACCCAACGAATACTATAGTCCCTATTATTAATAAAGCAGAGGCATTAAAAAAAGAAATTCAATTATACGTATTAGAACATTTCAGTTTAAATAATACAATTGAATCGGTACCTCAAGATAATTTGTTAAACAAATGGTTAAGTGAAACTTTAGCAACTGATGAATCTGAAGCTAGATTAAAAGTTCACGTTGACAGAAGAAAAGAATTTGATCGTCAGTATGTTGAATTTTCTCCACTTGGCATGCAAATGAATAGATTAGAAAGAGAAATTGATGTAGCAGAAAGACAATACTTAGAAATATTACATGGCTTGCATTTGGCTAAATTACGCCAACAGAACATTGAAATGAGTAATAGCTTACAAATAATGGATTCGGCTTCGTTCCCAACAAATCCTTTACCTAGTAGAAGGGTGTTATTAATTGTAATTGCATTTTTAGCAGCATTCTTTTTATTACTAACTTATTATGTTACTCGCGAAATTTTAGATTCATCAATAAAAGATACTGCAAGAGCAGAAGAACTTACCGGATTAAAATTATTTAGTGCATTGCCTCTAACAAGTTCTACCGATTTAACTGCTGCACGATTAGAAAATACTTTATTGGATTATGCTGTTTCAAATTTAAAAATTGAACTAGAAAATCATCCTGATGGTATAAATAATTACTTAATTACAATTATAAGTAATAGGGAGCAAGAAGGGAAAACATATGCTGGAACAAATTTAGCTGAAAAATTATATAGTTTAGAATACTCGGTTTTATTTATATCGAACGATGAAAGAATGGACGATGTAGAAACTGAAGATAAACGTTACAGAGCAATAAGATACGATGTTACTAGTAAATTATTCAGTGCAAAAAATGAGCAAAGTTTATTACCTGAGTTTTCAAGAGTAAATAAGGATGCATATAACTTTATAATACTTGAAGTGCCTGCAATGAGTGTAAATGCAATACCGAACCAACTAATTAAAAATTCTAAGCTTTCATTATTAATGTTAGATAGCAGAAGATCGTGGGTGAGTTCAGATAATTATATGTTGAACTTATACCAAAAAGCTACAAACAATACTAACAAAATAATGCTTTGGTTAAACTTTGTTAACCCCGAAAATTTAACAAATTTAGTTGGTGAAGCTCCATCCAAATCATCGGGCAATTTGAAAAGTGCTTTGGTAAAAGCATAAAAATACTTAATAAGTACAAAATATTAAATGAAAGGAATTATAAGTTTACTTAAAGGTAAAAGCTTTATATCGTTACTTGGTAACGGTATAAGTGCTTTACTTGGATTGCTTTCGTTTGCTATTTTAGCTAGGTATACTACAAAACAAGATTTTGGTATTTGGATAATTTTTTTAACTACCTATGGAATTTTTGATACATTAAGAACTGGAATGATTCTTAATGCGTTTATTAAAAATTATACCCAATCAAATGGTATTGACGAAGAACAGAATGTAATAGGCTCATCTTGGTATTTATCAATAATTGTTAATGCTTTGTATTTTTTAGTTATTTGTATTATTTATTTAATATTTAATATTTTTAATATACTTCCTCAATACCACTTTTTCTTTTTATGGTATTTTTTAATTAGTATTTTTTCGTTACCACTTAATTTTTCTACATGGTATTTAAATGCTAAACTTCAAATTTTAGAAATGAGTGTAGTTCGAATTTTTAGTCAGTTTTTATTCGTAATTTTTATTTTATTTTTTTTTAAATTTACCACATACGATAAACTTACTATAGTTCTATTTTGTTACACTTTATCTCAATTGTTAACCAGTATTTTTTGTTTTTTTAAGGGATGGACAGGCTTAAGTTATTTTGGAAAAAGAACAAAACAAGGTTTAAATAGCCTTTTTAATTTCGGAAAATTTAGCATGGGAACTTTGCTTTTTTCTAACTTAATAAAAGGTTCTGATTCATTTATTATTTCTAAGTTTTTAGGAACTATTGCAGTTGCTACATACAGTGTTCCTTTGCGAATAGTTGATTTTTTTGAAATTATTATAAGAAGTTTTGCAATAACAAATTTGCCTCTTTTGTCTGCGCTTCATGCAAAAAATGATATTCAATTATTAAGAAAAGAATTTGAAAGAAAAACTGGCTTTTTGTTCTTTCTTTTACTGCCAGCTTCAATATTTTGTATTGTTTTCGCCAAGCAAATAGTAGTTTTATTGGCAGGAGTTCAATATAAAGATTCGTATTATTTACTTCAACTGTTTGCAGTGTATACAGCTTTTACGCCTTTAGATAAATTAAGTGGAGTGATGTTAGATATTATAAACAAGCCACAATCAAATTTTATAAAGGTTATTTTAATGCTAACAGTAAATGTTGTTGGCGATATTTTTTCTTTATACTATTTCGGAACGCTAGAGTCGGTTGCTATAGTTAGTACATTGACTTTTGTAACTGGAGTTTTTTATGGTATGTATATTCTTAATAAAAGTATTGAAGTTAATTTCTTAAATATATTCAATTTAGGATTTGGCGAATTTGTTTTAAAGTTTAAAACCATCACTCAAAATAAAATTTAATCATGAGACCACAAACTAGTTCAATTAATCAAAATATCAAAACCATAAGTATAGGTTTTGTATTACTATTAGTTGGTATTTTAATGGCTACTTTAATAGCAACAGGTGATCCTAAAATTTCAGCACTTGTAGTAAGTGTTCCTTTAATTTTAGGTTTATCTGTATTAATTTTTAATAATCCTTATTATGGAATATTGGCATATTTAAACTATGGTTTTTTTGCAAATGGTTTAACACGTTATATTCCAGAAATTCCTTTGGGATTAGGTGTAGATATTATTTTATTTTTAACTATTTTTTCGTTGTTTATAAACATAAAATGGAAAGATACTGCAAAACTAAAACAAGGTATTTTTTATTTAACGTTACTGTGGACTATTTATACTATTTTTTTAATTGTAAATCCAGAATTAGGAACTGTTAAATCATTGTTTTATGCAATAAGGGGAGTTTCATTATATTCTGTTCAAGTAATTCCATTGGTATTATTGTATATGGATTCAAAAAAAGAATTCAATAACTTTTTAAAATTAATTATTAGTTGGTCTATTATTAGTACTCTTTGGGGTTTAAAACAATTAATTATTGGAACTGATACTTTTGAACAACGTTGGCTTGATGATGGAGCAAATATTACACACATTTTAAATGGTCAGTTACGTGCATTTTCATTTTACTCAGATGCAGGTCAGTTTGGAGCTACTATGGCTTTTGTTTCATTTTTAACATTTATTTTAGGTTTCGGTCCATATAAACGTAAAGTACGTTTTATTTATTTAGCAATTGCTTTTCTTACTTTTATAGGATTTTCAATTTCTGGTTCAAGAGGGCCAGTGTTTATTATCATTTTTGGATTCTTATTTTATTTAATTTTAATCAAGCAATTTAAAACGTTAATTATAGGGTTAGTTATTGGTATAATTGTCTTTTCTTTTTTAAGGTTTACCAATATTGGAAGTGGAAACTATCAAGTTTTTAGGATAAGAACTGCGCTTGATCCAAAAGAAGCTTCGTTAATGGTACGTTTACAAAATCAGCAAGTAATTAGCAAATATTTAGAAAACAAACCTTTTGGTGCAGGTATAGGTAGTACTGACGTTTTTGGTATTCGTTTTTATCCTGGTTCAATATTGGCAACATTACCTACAGATAGTTGGTTTGTATCAATATGGGCTCAAAGTGGTATTGTTGGATTAGTGTTACATTTATTAGGATTAGCCTATGTTTTGGTGGTTGGTTTCGAAAAAATATATCGATTGAAAAGTGATGACCTGCGTGTAAAAATGATTGCTTTATACGGAGGATTTTTAGGAATTATTATTGCAAGTTTGGCAAATCCTATTTTTGGTCAGGCACCAATGGCAGCTATTATGTATATATGTATGGTTTATTTAACCATTGCCGATAAATTAGATTTAGAATTTGTAGCAGATGAGAAAAAGGAAGTTGAAGACAACAACTTAAAAATTGCTGCGTAACTTATGTTAAACGCACCTTTAATATCTATCATTACTGTTAATTATAATGGTTTAGAAATTACAGAACAATTTCTATTATCGTTAACTAAATGTACTTATAAAAATATTGAAGTTTTTGTTATTGATAATGCATCGGCTGAAAATCCAGATGAATTAAAAGTGAAATTTCCTTTTATAAATTTAATAAAAAGTAAACATAATATAGGTTTTGCTGCAGGCAATAATTTAGCAATTAAAGTGGCTAAAGGGGATTATTTTTTTTTATTAAATAATGATACAGAAGTTAAACCTGATTTTTTAGAACCATTGATTGCGCTTATGGAAGGCAATAAAAAAATTGGTGTTGTATCATCTAAACTTTTATATTATAGCAAACCAAATACCATTCAATATGCAGGGCATAATGGAATAAATTTTTATACAGGCAGAGGTTTTGGTATTGGGTATATGGAACCTGATTCTGATAAATACAATGAAAATTATAAAACAGAATTGGCACACGGTGCTGCTTTAATGGTAAGTAAAACTGCTTTGAATAAAGTAGGTTTAATGGCTGAGTTGTTTTTTTTATATTACGAAGAAATTGATTTTTGTGAAAGAATAAAACAAGCTGGTTTTGAAATATGGTTTTGTGGAAAATCTATTGTTTACCATAAAGAATCGATAACAACAGGAAAATTTAGTCCTTTAAAAACATATTATTTAACCAGGAATAGATTAATATATACAAAAAGAAATACAAAAGGATTGCAACATTTTTTATGTATCGTTTTTTTTATGTTTATTTCATTTCCAAAAGGTATAATTCAATATATTATAAAAAATGAATTTGGCTTGTTAAAGGCATTTTATAGAGGTGTAATTTGGAATTTTAAAGGAAAAGATATTTATAAAAATGAAGGACTAATTTACAATGATTTTTAAAAATAAGTAATTGTTTTGTTTTGTATACAATGAGCATAATTAAGCATTTTGCTTGTTTTGATTTGTTTTTTTTACTATTAATATTGTACTTAAGTTTATGATAAGATATATATTATTTGGAATTGAATTAATAACCGTTATTTATTTAACGTTTAATATTTTTTATATTACGATTTATTCGTTTGGTGCTTTTTTTTATAGAAAAACCAAATTCAAAGACGATGTTAATAAGTTTAATAAGTTTGCAATACTTATCCCGGCCTATAAAAGCGATGAAGTTATTTTAAATTCTACTTTAGAAAATTTGAAACAAAGTTATAATAAAGACTATTTTGATTTAATTGTAATTGCAGACAGTTTAAAAGACGAAACATTAGAAAAGTTAAACACATATAATATTAATCTTATTCCTGTAAAATTTGAAGTAAGCACTAAAGCAAAATCATTAAATACTGCATTATCGCTGTTACATAATAAATATGATTATTGCTGTGTGCTTGATGTAGATAATATAATGGAGTATAAATTTTTAGAAAAAATAAATTATAGACTTCAAAACAATGAAATGGTAGTTCAAGCTCATAGAACTGCAAAAAATTCAAATACATCATTAGCTGTATTAGATGGAATAAGTGAGGAAATAAATAACAATATTTTTAGAAAAGGTCATATTGGTTTAGGAGTAGCTTCTGCTTTAATTGGAAGTGGTTTTGTAATTCAATATGATTATTTCAAAAATATTCTATTAAATATTGATAGTCCTGTTGAAGACAAAGAACTAGAAATTATACTTTTAAAAGATAAGTATAGAATTTTATATGAAAATGATGCATTAGTGTACGATGAAAAAGTGGCTTCCTCTGATGTTTTTATGAATCAAAGAAGAAGATGGATAGCATCTCAGTTTGTAGATTTTAATAAAATATTGTTTGATGGAATTATTGAACTTGTTGTAAAAAATAACTTTGATTTTTTTGATAAAGCAATGCAAAAAATTCTTTTACCAAGGGTACTTTTATTAGGCCTTTCGGGTTTATGCGCTTTAACTGTGTTTTTTAATTTTTTTCATTATGGATTTTTCTTTTTAATATTATTTTCATTTTGTAGTTTATCGTATTTTTTAGGAATTCCTTCAAAGTATTATAATTTAAAAACTTTAATGGCAGCATTAACATTACCTAAAGCTATAGTCTTAATGATTGTTGCTCTAATTAAAAGCAAAGGCGCTGCAAGCAAAACATTTATACAAACCAAACATGAGCTAATAATTGATGCTGTAAAGGAAGAGGGAGAAAGTTAAATGAGAATTGGAATAGAAGCTCAACGTATATTCCGTAAAAAAAAACATGGAATGGATATGGTTGCTTTAGAGTTAATAAAGCAATTACAACAATTAGATAGTATAAATGAGTATTTTATTTTTGTTAATAATACTGAAGATTTAAGCGCATTACAATCAAAAGATAATTTCAAAATTGTTGAAGTAAAGCAATCTCTTTATCCTATTTGGGAGCAATATTATTTACCTAAAACAATTAAAAAATACAATATAGAGTTGCTTCATTGTACTAGCAACACTGCACCTATTTCTTTAAAAATTCCTTTAATATTAACTTTACACGATATTATTTATCTAGAAAAATTGAACTTTACCGAAGGTACTTCATACCAAATTACAGGAAATTTATATAGAAGGTGGAATGTGCCCAAAGTAGTTAAATTGGCTAAACATATTATTACAGTTTCCGATTTTGAAAAAAACAGAATTTCAGAATATTTTAATTTAAATACATCACAAATTTCTACAGCTTATAATGGAGTTGGAAATCATTTTAAAAGAATTGATGATCCTGAAATTTTGAAAAGTATTAAAGCTAAATATAATTTGCCATCAAGTTATTTTTTCTTTTTAGGGAATACCGATCCTAAAAAAAATGTAATTGGTGTTTTAAAAGCTTTATCAATTTTAAAGAAAAGCGGGAAGTTACATAGTAAATTATTAATGCTTGATATTGACAGAAATTATTTGAATAATTTATTAAAGCAAATAAATGATGAAACGTTAATGGACGACATCGTATTTTGTGGATACGTTCCAAATATAGATTTACCAGCAATTTACAGTCAAGCAAATTTATTTTTATATCCTTCGCTTCGCGAAAGTTTTGGTATACCATTATTAGAAGCAATGGCTTGTGGAGTTCCTGTAATTACTTCTAAAACCTCATCAATGCCCGAAGTAGCTGGCAACGCAGCAGTTTACGTAAATCCATTTAATGCAGATGATATTGCTAATGCTATATTTGATTTAGATAAAGATAAACAAAAACAAAGCGAACTTATTACAAATGGTTTAAATAGAATTAAAAATTTTACTTGGCAAAAAAATGCTGAACTAACCATTAAAATGTATGAAAATACTTTATTAGGTAATTAAAATTAACATTAATATATAATTATATGAAAACGTCACCAAGCTATCATTCTTTCACAACTTACAAAGATTACGAAGACCTTAAAAGGTTAGATTTTATAGTAAATTCGGTAAAAGAAATTGGTAACAATAACATTTCTGTAATTGATATTGGATGCGGAAATGGAAACATTTCAATGGCACTTGGTTCATTGGGATTTAGTGTTACTGGAGTAGATATTGATAAAGCATCAATTGATAAAGCAAATAGCATTAATAAATTACCTAACGTGCAATTTAAAGTAGCCGATGCAAGTACATTTACTATTGATAATAACTATGATGCAGTGGTTTGTAGTGAAGTATTAGAACACCTAGATAAACCTTGGGAACTTGCTGAACAAATCTTTAAAATATTAAAGCCTGGTGGTGTGTTTGTTGCTACTGTTCCTAATGGACATGGACCTAGAGAAATATTTATTACAAGACCAATGCAATGGCTGCATAAACATAATTTAGACAAACCAATTGTTTCGTTTAAAAAGTTTTTAGGATATGATAGTGCTACCCTTCAATCATCAAACGAAGATTTAACACATATTCAGTTTTATAATGTAAAAACCTTTACCGATGTGTTAAATAAAGTTGGATTTAAAAATGTAAAATGGGAAAACGCTGATTTTATTGAACGTATTTTTCCATACAGCATTTTAACAAAACGAATTCCTCTTTTACAAAAAATAGATTGCGATTTTGCTGACCATATTCCCAAGCAGTTAACATGCGGTTTTTATACATCTTGGACTAAATAATATTTTTATGCTTGAAACTATTTTTTGGATTTGTATTTTCATTGTTTTTTATAGCTACGTAGGTTATGGAATTGTAATTTATATTTTAGTCAATATAAAAAACAAATTTACTAATAATGTAAAATACGATTTACAATTTGAACCAGAAGTAACATTAGTAGTTCCTTGCTTTAATGAAGCTGATTACATTGAAGATAAAATTAAAAATAGTTTATTACTCGATTATCCTCATAATAAATTAAAGCTTATATTTATTAGCGATGGAAGTTCAGACGATACACACGATAGAATAAAGAAGTATCCAAATATAATTGCATTGCATGAAAATAAAAGAAGTGGAAAAGCTGTGGCAATGAACAGAGCAATGAAGTTTGTTACAACTCCAATAGTTGCTTTTTGTGATGCCAATACTACTTTAAACAAAGAAGCAATTAGAGAACTTGTAAAACATTACAAAGACCCAAATGTTGGCGCAGTTACTGGTGAAAAAAGAATTATATCGACCAATAAAGAGGGAGCAAGTACCGCAGGAGAAGGTATTTATTGGAAATACGAATCGTTATTGAAAAAACTTGATTCTGATTTTTATAGTGTAGTAGGTGCAGCAGGGGAGTTAATGAGTTACAGAACCGAACTTTATAAAGAATTACCACTCGATACATTGCTTGACGATTTGATGCAATCAATGCAAATAGCATTAAATGGGTATAGAGTTATTTATGAAAAAAATGCTTGGGCTGCCGAAACTGCTAGTGCCAATGTTAAAGAAGAATTGAAAAGAAAAATTAGAATTAGTGCAGGAGCTTGGCAATCTATGTTAAGATTAGGAAAAGCATTTAATCCTTTTCATAATTTTAAGTTATTTTTTGCATTTATTTCTCACAGGGTATTACGATGGACGTTAGCACCCTTTTCATTGCTAATATTAATTATAATAAATATTATTTTACTTAAATCGGGAAACATTATTTATACTACTTTTTTCATCATGCAAATTACTTTTTATGCACTTGCATTATTGGGTTGGTATTTAGAAAATAAAAAGATTAAAGTAAAGGTTTTATTTGTTCCATATTACTTTTTTATAATGAACTTGTGCGTTTTTCTTGGGCTTTTCCGTTTTTTAAAAGGCAAGCAATCAGTATCGTGGGAAAGAGCAAAAAGAGCTTAAAGAACAGTTTTGTTAAATAGAATAGATTTTTATACTATTAAAATAGATTAAAATGCAACTTATATAATTTGTATTTTACAAATCAAAACAATTATTATTTTCGATTTATAATAAATAAGTAAAAATTTTTTCTTTTAAGTTCGATAATCATGTTTTCATAGGATTATATATTAAGGTTTATTAAAGCCCCTTTCGCAAGTGAGGGGCTTTTTTATTTGGCTTTTCTTTTAAATTTTAATTACCCTTTCACCATCAAAGCCAT